>JALVTA010000099.1 GCA_027036095.1 Thiotrichales bacterium
GTGCATAGTCTGATTCTTTCTCCCGGTGCGCAGCGCTGGTGGGTAGTGGTGGACCTGAGCGCCTCCCGCCTCTATCTGTTTGAAAACCGCAGCGGCCAGCTCGAGCCGGTGCTCGACACCTATGTGAGCATCGGCGCGGGCGGCGTGGGCAAGCAACGCAAAGGGGATCACCGCACGCCGGTGGGTGTGTATCGCATCCGCGCATGGCGCGATGGGGCCGATCTGCCGCCCATCTATGGGGACGGCGCGCTGGTGCTGGATTACCCCAACCTTTGGGATCGCTTTGTGGGGCGCACCGGCTCCGGCATCTGGCTGCATGGCACCCCGCCCAACCTCTATGCCCGTCCGCCCGCGTCCAGCAAAGGGTGCGTGGTGCTGAGCAACCAGGCCCTGGATGCGCTGAGAAAGCACGTGCGGCAACCGGCCGGCATCCCCGTCGTGCTGGTGGACAGCATTGCCCACCTGCCCGCGTTGGACCCGCAGGCGTTGGCAGCGCTGGCGCAGCAACTGGCGCGCGTGCAGGCCACCACGGATGTGGAAATGGTGCGCTATCCTGGGGAACCGGATCTCATTTATGTGGCGTGGCGCGGGCATGGTGGCGTGCACGCCCAGTTCTGGCGCACCGATCCCGTTGCAGGGGCCACTCTGGCCCTTGAGCAGGTGATGCCGCTGGCCCGTGGCGTGCGGCTGGCTGAAAAGCAGGCGCAACAGCAAGTGCGTTAGCGCCGCAACACCCGTTTGAGCCGGCATCAAATCCTTATCGGGTGCGCAGACAGTCCAGCTCGCTACCAAACAGGGCTGCCCCGTCTTCCCGCGGGCGGATCAGACGCGCCTGTTCGCCGCAGACCATCACCTCTGCGGCGCGGGGGCGGGTGTTGTAGTTGCTGGCCATGGTAAAGCCGTAGGCGCCGGCACTCATCACTGCCAGCAGGTCACCACTGTTCAGCGTCAGCTCGCGGCCTTTGCCGAGAAAGTCGCCGGTTTCGCATACGGGGCCGACGATGTCCCAGGCGGCGATGAGACCTTCTGAATGAGGTTGCACCACCACGATATCCTGCCACGCCTGATACAGGGCGGGGCGGATGAGGTCGTTCATGCCGGCATCCACAATGGCGAAATGGTGGCCCTCATTGTGCTTCAGGTATTCCACCCGTGTCAGCAGCACGCCGGCATTAGCAGCAATGGCACGACCCGGCTCGATAACGATTTCGAGGGTATCATCGCCCACGGCCTGCACCAGGGTGCGCACATAGTCGGCGATGGCGGGGGGCTGTTCGTTGCGATACTGCACGCCCAGCCCGCCCCCCAGGTCCAGATGGTGCAGCGCAATGCCGGCCTGCCGGAGTGTATCCAGCAGCGCCATTACCCGGGCGACGGCGTCCTTGAAGGGGGCCAGTTCTGTCAGCTGCGAGCCGATATGGCAGTCCAGCCCCACGGGGTGGAGGTGGGGGTGCGCTGCCGCCTGCCGGTAGAGGGCGGAGGCGGTGTCGATGTCCACGCCGAATTTGTTTTCCTTCAGGCCGGTGGAGATATAGGGATGGGTTTTGGCATCCACATCCGGATTGACACGCACGGAGATGGGCGCGGTGACTCCATGGGCTTGAGCCACCTCGGCGATGCGGTGCAGCTCGGCCTCGGATTCCACGTTGAGCGACTTGATGCCCACCGCCAGCGCCCGCTCGATTTCGTCGACCCGTTTGGCCACACCCGAAAAGACCACCTTCTCCGGCGCACCACCTGCCGCCAGCACCCGCTCCAGCTCGCCCACGGAGACGATGTCGAAACCGGCGCCTTCTTCGGCCAGCACCTGCAGCAC
>JALVTA010000100.1 GCA_027036095.1 Thiotrichales bacterium
GGCCTTGTTTACTTCACCCACCTGAATGAACTGCAGCGTCTCGAACGAAAAGGTGGAAAAGGTCGTCAGTGCGCCAAGAAAGCCCGTCATCCAGAACAGCCGCCACTCCGGCGCGGCGCTGAGCTTGTCCACCAGCCATACGGCCAGAAAGCCCATCAGGAAGGACCCCAGCACATTGACCGCCAGCGTGCCCCAGGCAAACTGTTTGCCCAGCAGCTGGTAAATGTGGTGCGAAATCCAGAACCGGCTCACGGCCCCGAGGGCGCCCCCGGCCGCCAGTGCGATCCACTGCATCTACGTTCTCCTCTTTCTGGGGGACTGGGCATCCAGCTGGCGCAGCCAGGCCAGTTTCTCCCCGATCTTTGCCTCCAGCCCCCGCGGTGTGGGCTGATAATATTGTTTCGGTGTCATTTCCACCGGGAAATAGTCCTCACCGGCCGCGTAGGCCTCCGGCTCATCATGGGCATAGCGATACCCCTCGTGATACCCCAGCTCCTTCATCAGTTTCGTGGGGGCGTTGCGCAGGTGCATGGGCACCGGCAGCGAGCCCTGCTGACGCACATCCTTCATCACCGCTTTCCACGCCATGTAGACGGCGTTGGACTTGGGCGCAGCGGCCAGGTAGACCGCCGCCTGCGCCAGCGCCAGCTCTCCTTCGGGGCTGCCGAGACGCTCATAGGCTTCTGCGGCATTGAGCGCCAGCGTCAGCGCGCGCGGATCGGCATTGCCGATATCCTCGCTGGCCATGCGAATCAGACGGCGGGCCAGATAGCGTGGATCCGCCCCTCCATCCAGCATGCGCGCCAGCCAGTAGAGCGCCGCATCCGGGCTGGAACCGCGCACCGCCTTGTGCAGGGCGGAGATCTGGTCATAGAAGGTATCTCCGCCCTTGTCAAAGCGGCGCAGGCCCGCCTGAATCACCTCGCGTACGGCGGCCTCATCCAGCGTGCCATCTTCGGCAAAGTCGCTGGCCTGCTCCAGCAGATTGAGCAGCCTGCGGGCATCACCATCGGCGGCATTCAACAGCAGCTCGGTCGCCCTGTCGGTCAGGGAGAGCGGCCGCCCGCTCTCCTCGCTCAGAACCGCCACGCCCCGCTCGAGGATGGCCCGCAGGACCGTCTCATCCAGCGGCTTGAGCACATAGACCCGCACCCTTGAAAGCAGGGCGTTGTTGAGCTCGAAACTGGGGTTCTCAGTGGTGGCACCGATGAACACGAAGGTGCCATCCTCCACAAACGGCAGAAAGGCGTCCTGCTGTGCCTTGTTGAAGCGGTGCACCTCATCCACGAACAGCAGCGTGCCCTGACCGGTGGCTGCATGATGGGCCCGGGCCTGCTCCACCGCCTTGCGCACCTCCTTGACCCCGTCCAGCACCGCAGAGAGCTGAATGAAGTTCAGTCCGGAATGGGCTGCGATCAGCCGCGCCAGCGTGGTCTTGCCCGTACCCGGCGGCCCCCAGAAGACCATTGAATGCGCTCGCCCCGATGCCAGCGTACGGGACAGCGCCTTGCCCGACCCCAGCAGGTGCTGTTGCCCTACATATTCTTCCAGGGTCTGCGGCCGCAGACGCTCGGCCAGTGGCGCGCTCATTTCGGTAACTGCCCCACCACGTCAACCCCATCCGGCACACGGAAATGAAACAGTGCTTCATTGACCGGCTGATTGACACGCACATTTTCAAACCGTAGCCGGGTCATCCGCGCATTGGACTGGTAGAAACGGATGCGCCTGAGCACATTGTCATCATCCAGCCCCACCTCCATGGACTGAAAAAAGGTGTCCCGGCGCGGTGTCAGAGCAAACCAGTTCAG
>JALVTA010000101.1 GCA_027036095.1 Thiotrichales bacterium
CGACCGCGTGGATGCGCCTTTCAGGCGGCCAAAGGCCGTTTTTTGCTAAAATTCAACGTTTTGGAACGGGTGAAGCATGGATCGAGACATTCAGCACTATGATGTGATCGTGGTCGGCGGCGGCCATGCCGGCACGGAAGCGGCGCTGGCGGCGGCACGCATGGGGGTGCGCACCCTGCTGCTCACCCACAACATCGACACCCTGGGGGCCATGAGCTGCAACCCGGCCATCGGCGGCATCGGCAAGGGGCATCTGGTGAAAGAGGTGGATGCCCTCGGCGGTGCCATGGCGCTGGCCATCGACGAAGCGGGCATACAGTTCCGCACCCTCAACGCCTCCAAGGGGCCGGCGGTGCGCGCCACCCGCGCCCAGGCGGATCGGGTGCTCTACCGTCAGGCGATCCGCACGCGGCTGGAAAATCAGCCCAATCTGGATCTGTTCCAGCAGCCGGTGGAGGACCTGCTGTTGGAAGGCGACCGCGTTGCCGGCGTGGTCACGCGCATGGGGTTGAAGTTCTACGCACCGCAGGTGGTGCTCACCGTGGGCACTTTTCTGGCCGGGCGCATTCACATCGGTCTGAACAACTACGAAGGCGGCCGCGCCGGCGACGAGCCCAGCAATCGACTGGCGGCGCGGCTGCGGGAGCTGGATCTGCCCGTGGGCCGACTCAAGACCGGCACCCCCCCGCGGCTGGACGCGCGCACGGTGGATTTTTCCGTCATGACCGAACAGCCGGGCGACACCCCGCCCCCGGTATTTTCCTTTATGGGATCGGCCGACATGCATCCGCAGCAGGTGCCCTGCTGGATCACCCACACCAATGAACGCACTCACGAAATCATTCAGGGCGCGCTGGACCAGTCGCCCATGTATTCCGGTGTGATCGAAGGGGTCGGACCGCGCTACTGCCCCTCCATCGAAGACAAGGTGGTGCGCTTTGCGGACAAGCCCAGCCACCAGGTGTTCATCGAGCCGGAAGGGCTCACCTCCAACGAGCTCTACCCCAACGGCATTTCCACCAGCCTGCCGTTTGACGTGCAGGTGAAGATCGTGCGCTCCATGCGGGGGCTGGAGCAGGCGCGCATCGTGCGCCCTGGCTATGCCATCGAATACGACTACTTCGACCCGCGCCATCTCAAGCCTACGCTGGAGACCGGCGCCATCAGCGGGCTTTATTTTGCCGGTCAGATCAACGGCACCACCGGTTACGAGGAGGCCGCTGCGCAAGGCCTGCTGGCCGGTGTGAATGCGGCGCTGCGCGCGCAGGAGAAAGACGCCTGGTATCCGCGGCGGGACGAAGCCTACCTGGGTGTGCTGGTGGATGACCTCATTACCCTGGGCACGCAGGAGCCCTATCGCATGTTCACCTCCCGCGCCGAATACCGCCTGATGCTGCGCGAAGATAATGCCGATCAACGTCTCACCCCCATCGGGCGGCGGCTGGGGCTGGTGGATGACGCCCGCTGGGCGGCCTTTGAGCACAAGATGGAAACTCTGGAGCGCGAATTGCAGCGCCTGCGCGACACCTGGATTCACCCGCACCACCCCGAGGCCAAAAAGGCCGAACAGCTCATGGATCTGCCGCTGTCCAAAGAGCAGAGCCTGTTTGATCTGCTCAAACGCCCCGGCGTCACCTATGCCGCGCTGTCGCAGCTGGAGGCGCTGGGTGAACCGCTTGAGGACGCAAAAATCATCGAGCAGGTGGAGATCGAGGCGAAATATGCCGGCTATATCGCCCGCCAGAAAGAGGAGATCGAGCGACTGCGCAAGGCGGAAAACACGCCCCTGCCCGAAGATCTGGACTACGA
>JALVTA010000102.1 GCA_027036095.1 Thiotrichales bacterium
AGGGTCAATAGTGGTATCGTCCCTGCAGGAACTCCACGCGATCTTCGCGTACCAGATAGACGCAGCGGTGTTCCTGAGTGATGCGACGCGACCAGATATCAGCGTCCAAGTACTTGAGCGGTTCGGGCTTGCCAATGCCGTTGTAGGGGTCACGCAGAATGGCTTCCATCAGCTGAAGCAGGCGTCGGGCGATGCGTCGATCCTGCTGCACCCACCAGCTCAGGTCTTCCAGAAACTCCGGATGACAGACGGCCAGCCGTTTACTCATCCAAGCATGCCTGGCGGCGTACTTCTTCAAGTGTGGTGGGCGTCAGTGTCTCTTGCCGTGCCCGTTCCAGCGCTTTCAGCAGACGTGCTGCGTTACGGGGAGAACGCAGCAGGTGGGCTGTTTCCATCAGGCTTGCCAGCTCATCCGCAGCCACCATGGCTACATCGCCCCCCTTGCGGCGGCGCACCAGTACCACCTCTCGATCTTCCACGGCACGGTCCATAAGCGTCTTGAGCGCATTGCGTGCCTGGGTATAGGTTGTTTCGATCATATTGCAATCCATTTTTTATGTACACGGATATTGTACATGTTTGTGAGGAAGAAAAGATACTTCGACGGGCGTGCAGCAAATCAATCCGAGGATGTGGAGAGCTGATCGGCGTGTCGGAAGGAAATGCTGCTGGTATTCATTCCATCAGCTGGGACAGGAGCCGTGCGTGTTTCTTTCGGGTGGTTTCTGCCGTCTCTGGCCGGTTTTTTTGCTGTGCGGGTGGCGCGGCCTGTCCGGCACTTGGCAAAATTGAGGAAGACCCCTTCCGTGCAGGAGTGATGTGGGGTGGGAACGGGAAGTTGCCCTGCGTGTCCGCCGTCCGGTCGGAACGGGTGTGCAGGATATGAAAAGCCCCGCACGGGGCGGGGCCGGATCACAAGGATGGCGGGCGGCATTAGAGCTTGCAGGCACCGCCGGCGCAGCCATCGTCGTCCTGCGCATCGTTCATGCCGTCGCGGGTATTGTGGTAGTAGAGGGTTTTCACACCCAGCTTGTAGGCATAGAGGATGTCCTTGAGGATGGTCTTGATCGGCACCTTTTCGTCCGGGAAACGGGCCGGATCGTAGTTGGTGTTGGCCGAGATGGACTGGTCCACGAACTTCTGCATGATGGCCACCAGCTGCAGGTAGCCGGTGTTGTTGGGCATCTGCCACAGCAGTTCGTAGTTGTCCCGCAGGCGCTTGAACTCCGGCACCACCTGTTTGAGGATGCCGTCCTTGGAGGCCTTGACGGATACATGCCCCCGTGGCGGCTCGATGCCGTTGGTGGAGTTGGTGATCTGCGAGGAGGTTTCGCACGGCATCAGGGCGGTCAGCGTGGAGTTGCGCATGCCGTGCTGCCTGATCTCCTCCCGCAGCGCTTCCCAGTCGTAGTGGAGCGGCTCGTCCACGATCTCGTCCAGATCCTGCTTGTAGGTGTCGATGGGCAGGATGCCCTGAGCGTACTTGGTCTGGTCGAACCAGGGGGCCGGACCCAGTTCCTTCGCCAGGTTGACCGAGGCCTTGATCAGATAGTACTGGATGGCCTCGAAGGTGCGGTGGATGAGGGCGTTGCCGGAGCCGTCGGAGTAGCGGGCGCCATGCTTGGCCAGATAGTAGGCCAGGTTGGTGACGCCAATGCCCAGAGTGCGGCGGTTGAGGCTGCCCCGTTTCGCTGCCGGGACCGGATAGTCCTGATAGTCCAGCAGCGCGTCCAGCGCGCGCACGATCAGGTCGGCCAGGTTTTCCAGCTCGTCCAGATTTTCCAGCGCGCCCAGGTTGAAGGCGGAGAGGGTGCACAGGGCGATCTCGCCGTTTTCGTCGTTGACCTCTTCCAGCGGTGCGGTGGGCAGGGTGATTTCCATGCACAGGTTGGACTGGCGCACGGGGGCCACGTCCGGGTCGAAGGCGCTGTGGGTGTTGGAGTGATCCACGTTCTGGATGTAGATGCGGCCGGTCTGGGCGCGCTCCTGCGCCAGCAGGGTGAACAGGTCGATGGCCTTGACGGTCTTCTTGCGGATGGAGTCGTCTGCCTCGTAGATGTTGTAGAGGCGTTCGAACTCATCCTGGTCGTTGAAGAAGGCGTCATACAGCCCGGGCACGTCGGAGGGGCTGAACAGGGTGATGTTGCCCCCTTCGATCAGGCGCTTGTACATCAGCCGGTTGATCTGCACGCCGTAGTCCAGATGGCGGGCGCGGTTTTCCTCCACGCCGCGGTTGTTCTTGAGTACCAGCAGGCTTTCCACCTCCAGATGCCAGATGGGGTAGAACAGCGTGGCCGCGCCGCCGCGCACGCCGCCCTGGGAACAGGACTTGACCGCCGTCTGAAAGTGCTTGATGAAGGGGATCAGGCCGGTGTGGAAGGCCTCGCCGCCGCGGATGGGGGAGCCCAGCGCGCGGATGCGGCCGATGTTGACGCCGATGCCGGCCCGCTGGGAGACATACTTGACGATGGCCGATGCGGTGGCGTTGATGGAGTCCAGCGAGTCGTCGCACTCGATCAGCACGCAGGAGCTGAACTGGCGCGTGGGCGTGCGCACGCCGGACATGATGGGCGTGGGCAGGCTCAGCTTGAAGGTGCTGGCCGCGTCATAGAAGCGCTTGATGTAGTCCAACCGCGTCTCCTTCGGATACTTGGCGAACAGGCACATGGGCACCAGCATGTAGATGAACTGGGGGGATTCGTACAGTTCGCCGGTGACCCGGTTCTGCACCAGATACTTGCCTTCCAGCTGCTTGACCGCAGCGTAGGAGAAGTTCATGTCCCGGTCATGGTCGATGGCGCGGTCCAGTTCCTCGAACTCCTCCTTGGTGTAGTCTTCCAGCAGGTGTTTGTCATAGCGGCCGGCGCGCACCATCTTGTTGACATGCTCGAACAACGACGGCGGCGTGAAGCGGCCGAAGGCGCGCTTGCGCAGGTGGAAGATGGCCAGTCGCGCGGCCAGGTGCTGGTAGTCGGGCGCCTTTTCCGAGATCAGGTCTGCGGCGGACTTGATGATGGTCTCGTGGATCTCGGAGGTGGTGATGCCGTCGTAGAACTGGATATGGGCGCGCAGCTCCACTTCGGAGACGGAGACATCCTCCAGTCCCTCGGCGGCCCAGGTGATCACGCGGTGAATCTTTTCCAGGTCGAGCGGCTCTTTGCGGCCGTCCCGTTTGGTCACAAGGATCTGGCTGTCGGTCATGGGTTCACTCTCTGTGAATAACTTTCCGGTTCGGCCGGTCCCTGTCGATGGCAGATCAAGGACTTGGCGCGATCAGTGTTCATGCGGTTGCAGAAATGCCCTGCAGCGGCTTGTGTGCCCGTGAAGCAGGGGGCCCAACATGTAGTGATGCCGGGCTTGGCGTTCAGCTAAATATAGTGGAATTGCCCCGGGCGGGCAACGGCTTTCGGGGGAGGGTTTTCCACAGCGGAGAGGCATGAAAAGATGTGAAAACCTGCCCGGAATGCCACACCTGCAAGGGCTCGGGCTGTGGATAAGTGTGTGAAAGATGGGCACCGCCCGCCCGATAAAAATTTCTTGGGCGGAAGATGGCGGTGTTTATGGTCCGGGTCAGAAGCCCTGCTCACCTTCCACCCGGTTGCGTCCGGCTTCCTTGGCGCGGTAGAGGGCCTTGTCGGCACGCTCGAACAGTTCTTCCACCGGTTCGCCCAGCTGGTAGACGGCTACGCCGGCGGAGATGGTGAAGGTGAGCGGCTGCTTGCGAATGCGCACCTCCAGTGTCTTGCTCTCGATACGCCGGCGCAGATGCTCGGCCACATGACAGGCGCCGTCGAAGGTGGTGCGCGGCAGCACGATGACGAACTCCTCGCCCCCGATGCGCGCCACCAGATCCTGCCCCTTGGTCTCGTTCTTGAGAATGCGCGACAGGTAGCGGATGACGCTATCGCCCACCGCATGGCCGAAGGTGTCGTTGATCATCTTGAAGTGGTCGATGTCCAGCATGATGATGCTGAAGGTTTCGCCGGTCTCCAGCGCCTCTTCAATGATCTCGTTGAGCTTTTCCATCAGGCCGCGGCGGTTGAGCAGGCCGGAGAGTGGATCGGTGCGGGCGATGATGCGTTCGTTGGAAAAGCGCTGGCGGACCTGTTCGAACAGGGCGTGATACTGGTTGACCAGCTTGAACAGCCGCTCGCTGCTGGCCTCCAGTGCCTCCAGCCGTGGCAGGATGAAGGTTTCCAGCAGCTTGACCGCCTCCTCGCAGTCTTCTTTCTGGTCCGCCAGATTGGCAATGTCCACCCTGAGGGCTGACTGTTCGGCGGAGAACTGATCCATCCAGCGCTCTATCTGCTCGCGCAGCTCGGTGAAAAGCTGTTCGGCGTCATCGGTGGGCATGGCCTCGGACAGAATGTTGCCGATCAGGGTGAGGTAGATGTCTGCGGCGGTCTCATCGTTGTAGGCGTGCAGGCGCAGGGCGTTTTCCACTTCCTCGCGCACCAGCGGATCCACTTCGGCCAGGTATTCGAACATGACCGTGTAGTGAATCGGGTTGGGGGCCGCCTGCAGGGCGTCCAGCCGGTCCAGTACCTGCTGGGCGAACAGCTGCACCTTGGTGTGGCTGAATGGATAGCGCCTGAGAACGAGGTCTGCTTTTTTGATGTTCATGCCACGCTCCCGTATCAGGCGTTGAGGAAGTGTTCAATGCGCGCCATGGCCTCGCGCAGCGCGTCCAGGCTGGTGGCGAAGCTGATGCGCATGTGGCCGGGGGCGCCGAAGGCGGTGCCGGGTACGGCGGCCACCTCGGCCTGTTCCAGCAGGGCGGCGACGAAATCGGTGTCGGTTTCATAGCCTTTTGCCGCCATGGCGCCGGTGATGTCGATGAAGCTGTAGAAGGCGCCCTTGGCCGGCAGCGTCTTCATGCCGGGCAGGGCGTTGACCGCTTCGGTGACGTAATCGTTGCGCTCGCGGAAAGCCGCCACCATCACGTCAATGCAGTCCTGCGGACCGTCCAGCGCCGCGACAGCAGCATACTGGGAGATGGAGCAGGGGTTGGAGGTGCTCTGGGACTGCACCTTGCGCATGGCGGCAATCATCGCTTCCGGGCCGGCGGCGTAGCCGATGCGCCAGCCGGTCATGGCATAGGCCTTGGAAACCCCGTTGAACACCACGGTGCGGTCCTTCAGGTCGGGCGCCACATTGAGCAGGTTGGTAAACGGCGTATCCCCAAGGATGATGTGTTCGTACATATCGTCGGTGGCCAGCCACACCTGCGGATGGCGGCGCAGCACTTCGGCGATGGCTTCCAGCTCGCGCGCCGTGTAGACCGCGCCGGTGGGGTTGCTGGGGCTGTTGAGGATCAGCAGCCGGGTGCGTTCTGTGATCGCTTCCTCGATCTGTCCGGCGGTCACCTTGAAGCTCTGGCGGATGCCGGCGCTAACGATCACCGGCGTGGCCTCCGCCAGCAGCACCATGTCCGGATAGCTGACCCAGTAGGGCGCCGGAATGATGACCTCGTCGCCCGGGTCGAGAAAGGCCTGAAACAGGTTGTAGAGGCTCTGCTTGCCACCGCTGGAGACGAGGATCTCCGCCGGCGTGTAGTCAAGGTCGTTGTCGCGCTTGAACTTGCGGGCGATGGCTTCCTTCAGTTCCGGAATGCCGTCTACCGGCGTGTAGCGGGTCCGGCCTTCCTCGATGGCGCGGATGCCCGCCGCCTTGATGTGTTCCGGCGTGTCGAAATCCGGCTCGCCGGCGCCGAGACTGATGACGTCCCGGCCGGCGCGGCGCATTTCTGCAGCCTTGGCGGTGATTACGAGGGTGGGAGAGGGCTTGACGGCTGCGACGCGGCGGGATACCTGGGCCATACGGATACCTCGGAAGTCCAATATAATTGACGACCTGCGAAATTCTATCGGAATCGGGTGTCTGCTGCATGGGTAAACGGTTTGAGCTGGTGTCGGACTACGCCCCCGCCGGGGACCAGCCGGAGGCGATCCGCCAGCTGGTGGACGGCCTCGAACAGGGCGAGATGTTCCAGACGCTGCTGGGCGTAACCGGCTCCGGCAAGACGTTCACCATGGCCAACGTGATCGCCGAGGTGCAGCGCCCCACCCTGATTCTGGCCCACAACAAGACGCTGGCGGCCCAGCTCTACGGGGAGATGAAGCAGTTCTTCCCCCGCAACGCGGTGGAGTATTTCGTCTCCTACTACGATTACTACCAGCCGGAGGCCTATGTACCCGCCTCCGACACCTACATCGCCAAGGACGCCAGCATCAACGAGCAGATCGAGCAGTTGCGCCTGTCCGCCACCAAGGCGCTGCTGGAGCGGGAGGATGTCATCCTCATCGCCACCGTCTCGGCCATCTACGGTCTGGGCGATCCGGAGCAGTATCTGAGCATGATGCTGCAACTGCGCCTCGGCGACACCATCAGCCAGCGGGAGATTCTGCAGCGGCTGGTGTCCATGCAGTATCAGCGCAACGACATCGAGCTGTGGCGCGGCACCTTCCGCGTGCGGGGCGAGGTGATCGACGTCTTTCCCGCCGAGGCGGAGCAGCACGCCATCCGCATCGAGCTGTTTGACGACGAGGTGGAGAGTCTGAGCTGGTTCGACCCGCTCACCGGCGAGGTGATCAGAAAGGTCACCCGCATCACCGTTTACCCCAAGAGTCACTATGTCACCCCGCGCGAGCGCATCCTTGCCGCCGTGGAGCAGATCAAGGTGGAGCTGGCCGAGCGGCTGAAGGAACTGCGCGCACAGAACAAGCTGGTGGAGGCCCAGCGGCTGGAGGAGCGCACCCGCCTGGACATCGAAATGATGCTGGAGCTGGGCTACTGCACCGGCATCGAGAACTACTCCCGCTATCTCTCCGGGCGCGAAGCGGGCCAGCCGCCGCCGACGCTGATGGACTATCTGCCCAAAAACGCCCTGCTGTTCATCGACGAGAGCCATGTGACCGTGCCCCAGATCGGCGGCATGTACAGGGGCGACCGCTCCCGCAAGGAAAACCTGGTCACCTACGGTTTTCGCCTGCCCTCGGCCATGGACAACCGCCCGCTCAAGTTCGAGGAGTTCGAGCGGCTCATGCCCCAGACCATCTTCGTCTCCGCCACGCCCGGTCCCTATGAACTGGAGAAGTCCAGCCGCATCGTCGAGCAGGTGGTGCGGCCCACCGGACTGGTGGACCCCCAGATCATCGTCCGGCCCGCCTCCAGCCAGGTGGAGGACCTGCTCGGCGAGATCAACGCCACCGTCGAAGCCGGCCACCGGGTGCTGGTGACCGTGCTCACCAAGCGCATGGCCGAGGATCTGACCGAGTTCCTCGAGGAGCACGGTGTGCGCGTGCGCTATCTCCATTCGGACATCGACACGGTGGAGCGCATCGAGATCGTGCGCGATCTCAGGCTGGGCGAATTCGATGTGCTGGTGGGCATCAACCTCCTGCGGGAGGGGCTGGACATTCCGGAGGTAGCGCTGGTGGCCATTCTGGATGCCGACAAGGAAGGGTTTCTGCGTTCCGACCGCTCGCTCATCCAGACCATCGGTCGCGCCGCGCGCAACCCCCATGGCCGTGCCATTCTCTATGCCGACCAGATCACCGATTCCATGCGTCGTGCCATCGATGAGACCGAGCGCAGGCGGGAAAAGCAGATGGCCTACAATAGCGCCCATGGCATCACCCCGCGCGGGCTCAACAAGAAGGTGGGCGATATTCTGGAGGATTCCCCCTACGCGCCGCGCACCCCCCGAAAGGAGAGACGGGCGTCCGAGCCGGCCGGTGAATATGATCTGGAACGGCTCAGTCCGGGCGAGGCGGCCAGGCTGATGAAAAAACTGGAAAAAGAGATGTACGCCGCTGCGCGCGATCTGGAGTTCGAGAAGGC
>JALVTA010000103.1 GCA_027036095.1 Thiotrichales bacterium
TCCAGCTGGGATTGCACATGATAGATGCGCACCTGGCGCCGGTTGAGATCGAACTCGAAGCCGGGCTGCGGCTCCAGTTCGGCCAGTGCCGTACGCACCATCTGCTCTTCCGCCGGACAGTCCATCTCCGGCACTTCAAACAGGCTGACGGCGTCCCAGGCCTCCGATACCGCCGCCTCCTCCACGGCGTTGCCGTCATTCTGACTGCAACAGCCGGAACAGCAGGTCTCGCTCATGACATGCTCCATTGAACGACTCAAAAGTAAATTATAACCATTCTCATCTTTATGCAGCAAAAAACGGGTGTCTCTGCGCCCGCGCTGCACCAGACAGAATTACAGGCATGCTCAGAACACACGCCGCATGAGATCCGCCAATACCCAGCCGTCCACCGGTCGCAACTGATGCCCGGCGCGCACGGAGATGGACAGGGCCCGGCCTGACAGCGCCGGCACGCGGCGCAGATCCTGATAGGCCGGCGGCACCACCAGACCGAAGTCACCCCGCTTCATGTCAAGCTTGCGCGTATGCACCAGACTCACATATTTGACTTCCGGCGGATGGGGCATGCGGTTCATCCAGCGGATGGGATTGGCGGTATCGGCACTGATCTGCCACAGCAGCCTGCGTGCCCAGTAAAAGCGCTCCGACTTGCTGTCCATGCTTTTGAGCATGCTGCCCATGGGGGAATCCAGCATGCGCCAGGCCAGTTTGGCAAAAGGCGTACCCCGGTTGGGCGAGGCGATGGTGATTACACCTGCCACGGGAACACGAATATTGCGCGGACCAAGACTGTAGAGGCGGGCCACCACACCGCCAGTCGAATGGCCTACCAGAATGACCGGTTCATGACGGCGCTGATAGAGGGGTTTGAGCACCCGGTCCAGCAGGCGTCCCTGCACCTCAAGCGGTGCCCACCAGGGCAGATGCACCGTATAGACCACGTCCTTCGCCCGGCTCGCCAGCCAGTTGGGCGCCTCCGGCAGCACGCCGCCGTCGGCAAAGCCGGCAGCCAGCAGCGGCTGTACCACCCTGTGCTTGTACCAGGTGCCCGGCCCACTGGCCAGACCGTGTATCAGCACTACCGTGCGTGCCCCGACAAGCCCCGCCCACAACAGGCAGCATGCGGCAACCAGCAAGCGCCATCCGTTCATGACCACCCCTCCTCGTGAACGTCATTTCCGATTTTATGGACGGGACCTGTCGGTGCAATTGCATTAAAAGGTGCTAATACAGCCGCCCCACATCTGTAAGAATGCGGCTGTTTATGGTGGCCACATCCGGCCGGAAACGGTCCGGGCCATCCACCGGGCTGCCATTGCTCAGCCGTCCACCACAGGTCAGGCGCATCACATTCTGCTGACTGCCGGCCAGATCGAAAGTAACCGTATCCATGGTCTCCGGCGGCTGCCAGGTATCTCCGATGCCGAACACCACTGAAGCACCGGCACCATGCCAGCCGCCACCGATGCCAATGCCGATGCTCATCCGGGCCAGATCATTCATGGCCAGCATGAGCGGATACTGCCGCCGGGCAATTTCCACCTGATCGACGGACACCCGAATGACACGGAACACGCCGGGCGCAACCTGCTGGGGCGCATCTTTCACTTCCCGCACTTCAAGCGCACACCATGGCGAATACCAGTCCACGGCGGAATAGGACTTTGTCCGGCCATTCTGCACGAACACCCGTGCAGCACCGGCTGGAATGGTCAGAGGCTTGCGCAGTTCGAAATGATGCACAGCCCGGTAAGCCTCGGGCACCCTGCCCATACCGGCACAGCCTGTCAGAAGCAGTCCTGCCGATAACATCAGCCAACGCAGCATCGTTAATCTCCTCAACCCTTTTCTGCATTGTAGAACGAAAAAACCCCGCAGGCCGAGACCTGCGGGGCTGTCATGGCTGACCGGACGTACCGGACGGTTTACATCATGCCGCCCATGCCGCCCATGTCACCACCGGCCGGGGCCGGAGTTTCCGGCTTGGGCTTCTCGGCCACCATGGCCTCGGTGGTGATGATCAGACCGGCTACGGACGCTGCGTTCTGCAGCGCGGTACGGGTCACCTTGGCCGGGTCGATCACACCCATCTTCAGCATGTCGCCATACTCTTCGGTGGCGGCGTTGAAGCCGAAGGTATCGTCACCTTCAGCCACCTTGTTGACCACCACGGAGCCTTCCAGACCGCAGTTGAAGGCGATCTGACGCAGCGGCTCCTCAACGGCGCGCATGATGATCTCGATACCGACATCCTGATCCTGGTTGTCGCCCTTGACCTTGTCGGCCACATTGGACTTGGCGCGGATCAGGGCCACACCGCCACCGGGCACGATGCCTTCTTCAACCGCGGCGCGCGTCGCGTTCAGCGCGTCTTCCACGCGGTCCTTCTTCTCTTTCATTTCAACTTCGGTGGCCGCACCCAGCTTGATCACGGCAACACCGCCGGCCAGCTTGGCCAGACGCTCTTGCAGTTTCTCGCGATCGTAGTCAGACGTGGTCTGCTCGATCTGCG
The DNA here is from genome assembly GCA_027036095.1 of Thiotrichales bacterium. GTDB lineage: Bacteria > Pseudomonadota > Gammaproteobacteria > Thiomicrospirales > Thiomicrospiraceae > Sulfurivirga. The sequence goes on from JALVTA010000103.1 coordinate 2,516, forward strand.
CCTTGATCTGCGCCACACGGGCGTCGATGTCGGCCTTGTCACCGGCACCGTCAACGATGGTAGTGCTGTCCTTGCCGACCACCACGCGCTTGGCCTGACCCAGATCATCAATGGACGCGCCTTCCAGTGTCATGCCCAGCTCTTCGGAGATAACGGTACCGCCAGTCAGCACGGCGATATCCTGCAGCATGGCCTTGCGTCGCTCACCGAAGCCGGGTGCCTTGACAGCGGCCACCTTGACGATGCCGCGCATGTTGTTGATCACCAGCGTGGCCAGCGCTTCACCTTCCACATCCTCGGCGATGATCAGCAGCGGACGGCCCTGCTTGGCCACGGCTTCCAGCACGGGCAGCAGGTCACGGATGTTGCTGATCTTCTTGTCATGCAGCAGGATGTAGGGGTTGTCCAGCTCCGCGGTCATCTTGTCCTGGTTGGTAACAAAGTAGGGGGACAGATAGCCGCGGTCGAACTCCATACCCTCGACCACTTCCAGTTCGTCGTTGAGGCTGTTGCCTTCCTCGACGGTGATCACGCCTTCCTTGCCCACTTTCTCCATGGCCTCGGCCAGCAGCTCGCCGATGGCCGGGTCGTTGTTGGCGGAGATGGTGCCTACCTGTGCGATGGACTCCTTGGTGTCACACGGCTTGGACATGGCCTTGATCTCGTCCACCAGCGCGTTGACCGCCTTGTGGATACCGCGGTTCAGATCCATCGGGTTCATGCCGGCGGCCACGGCCTTCATGCCCTCACGCACGATGGCCTGCGCCAGCACGGTAGCGGTGGTGGTGCCGTCACCGGCCTCGTCATTGGTCTTGGACGCCACTTCCTTGACCAGCTGGGCACCCATGTTCTCGAACTTGTCCTCCAGCTCGATCTCACGGGCGACGGAAACGCCGTCCTTGGTCACCGTCGGCGCACCGAAGGACTTCTCCAGCACCACATTGCGGCCCTTCGGACCCAGCGTCACCTTCACGGCATTGGCCAGAATGTTGACGCCTTCCGCCATGCGCTCACGCGCATCGAAACCGAACTTGACTTCTTTTGCAGCCATTGTCTGCTCTCCCTCTATTCTGTGAATTCCGTTGTCAATCAGCTGATGATGGCGACGATGTCGTCTTCACGCATGACCAGCAGTTCTTCGCCGTCCACGGTGATGTCCTGACCGGCGTACTTGCCGAACAGAACCGTGTCGCCCACCTTGACGCTCATGGGAATGGTCTGACCGTTGTCAGCCACTTTGCCGGGGCCCACCGCGACCACCTCGCCCTTGAGGGGCTTCTCCTTCGCGGTGTCGGGCAGCACGATGCCGCCTGCGGTCACTTCCTCTTCTTCCATGCGACGGATGATCACACGATCATGCAAAGGTTTGATGGCCATTGCAGTGTCTCCTTCCTTGATGATTCGGGGTTGAATTCGGTTCTGTTAGCAGTCGTCGTTCTAGAGTGCTAACAGATTTTAGTCAGTCACCGAACACAGTCAAGCGACTAGATGGGGATGCAAAAACGGGTTTCAAGAGTCAGGGTGAAAAAATCGGCAGACCGCTCAGAGCAGCACCAGGTTGTCGCAATGGATCAGCTCCTCATCCACCTCATGGCCCAGACGCTCACGCACGCACGCTGTGGAACAGCCCACGATCCTGCGTGCCTCGTCGCTGGAGAAGTTGATCAGTCCGCGGGCCACCTCCTCGCCATCCGGCGCACGGCATACCACCACCTCGCCGGCACGGAAATGCCCTTCCACCCGGCTGACACCCACCGGCAGCAGACTGACGCCGCCACGACGCAGAGCACGCACCGCCCCCTCGTCCAGCCACAGGGTGCCGCGCGCCTGCAGCTGACCGGCGATCCAGCGCTTGCGCGCCGAGTAGGGCTCCAGATCGGGGATCAGCAGCGTCCCCAGTTCCTCGCCGGCATGCAGGCGCAGCAGCACGTCCTTCTCGCGCCCGGCAGCAATGAGCGTGGCGGTGCCGGAACGGGCCGCCCGCCGGGCCGCCATCACCTTGGTGTACATGCCGCCCCGCCCCAGCGCGCCGCCTTCCGGTGAGGCCATGCGCTCGATGGCCGGGTCGCTGACCTTCACTTCATGCAGCAGGCGGGCATTGGGGTTGGTGCGCGGATTGTCGTCATACAGCCCCTGCTGATCGGTGAGAATCACCAGCACATCGGCGCTGACCAGATTGGCCGTCAGCGCCGCCAGGGTGTCGTTGTCACCAAAACGAATCTCGTCGGTGACCACGGTATCGTTTTCATTGATGACCGGCACCACCCCGTGGTCCAGCAGCGTACGCAGGGTGTTGCGGGCGTTGAGATAGCGCTGACGGTCGGACAGATCGGCATGGGTGAGCAGAATCTGCGCCGTATGCAGCCCGTGCTGACCGAAAGCCTCCTCATAGGCCCATACCAGCCCCATCTGCCCCACGGCGGCCGCCGCCTGCAGCTTGCTCAGCTCCGTAGGCCGTGTCGACCAGCCCAGCCGCTTGATCCCCTCGGCCACGGAACCGGAAGATACGACCAGCACCTCCACGCCCTGCTCGCGCAGGGCGGCCATCTGGCGTACCCAGTCATGGATGGCGGGCACATTGAGGCCTCGCCCGTCGCTGGTCAGCAGGCTGGAGCCGATCTTGACCACCCAGCGGCGGGTGTCGGGAAGCTGACTACGCTTCATGATCCGCCGGCTCCTGGTGCGCATCTTCACCGGCCGCCTGCGCCTCACGCCGCCGCTCGGACAGCGCCTGCGCCACCGCCTTGACCAGCTCGTCCGTACCCTTGCGCTGCGCAGCGGAGATGGCAAATACCGGCCCCTGCCAGCCAGTGGCCTCGACAATCTCGTTCACTCTTTCCTCCACCTGTTCGGGCGGCAGCAGGTCGATCTTGTTGAGCACCAGCCAGCGGGGCTTGTCGGCCAGCTCCTGGCTGTACTTCTCCAGTTCATGCTCCACGATGCGGATGTTCTCCGCCGGATCGCTGCCATCAATGGGAGCGATGTCCACGACATGCAGCAGCAGCCCGGTACGGGACAGGTGCTTGAGAAACTGCACCCCCAGTCCCACGCCTTCCGAAGCCCCTTCGATCAGCCCCGGAATGTCGGCGATGACGAAGCTGTGCTCGGGTGAGAGGCGCACTACACCCAGATTGGGATAGAGGGTGGTGAACGGATAGTTGGCGATCTTGGGCCGGGCGGCGGAGACGGCGGCAATCAGGCTGGACTTGCCGGCATTGGGCAGTCCCAGCAGCCCCACATCCGCCAGTACCTTGAGCTCCAGCTTCAGAGTGCGCGCCTCACCCGGCTCGCCCCGGGTGCACTGGCGGGGGGTGCGATTTGTGCTGGACTTGAAGTGCACGTTGCCCAGCCCGTGCTTGCCGCCACGGGCTACCAGCAGCGTCTGGCCGTCTTCGGTAAGATCGCCAATCACCTCCTGGGTGTCGGCATCGATGACGGTGGTGCCCTCCGGCACCCTGATGTAGAGGTCCTCACCGGAGCGGCCTGTCTTCTGCTGCCCCTGACCGGGGCGGCCGTTTTCCGCCCTGTATTCACGCACATACTGGAAGTCCACCAGCGTGTTCAGGCTGCGGTCGGCCACCAGATACACGCTGCCGCCATCCCCGCCATCCCCGCCATTGGGGCCACCGAAGGGAATGTATTTCTCCCGGCGGAAGCTGACGATGCCGTCACCGCCCCGCCCGGCCTGAACGTGAATCTGCGCCTCATCGACAAACTTCATGGCCTGCCCTCCGTTGCTGCCTCCATTTTATTCCGCAACGCAAACAAAAACGCCCCGACTGAGCGGGGCGTTCGGCATGCGGCTCAGGAGGCGTGATTACTCGGCCACCACCGTCACGTAGGTGCGCATCGGCTTGCCCTTGCGCACGAACTGGACCTTGCCGTCGGCCAGCGCGAACAGGGTGTCATCCTTGCCGCGGCCTACATTGTCACCGGCGTGGTACCTGGTGCCGCGCTGACGCACGATGATGTTGCCGGCACGAACGGCTTCGCCGCCGAACTTCTTGATGCCGAGACGTTTGGCTTTCGAATCGCGACCGTTACGCGTTGAGCCAGCTGCTTTCTTGTGTGCCATGTCCTGTTTCCTCTCGTAATGCGCTCAGAGATGAAATTTAGGCGGAAATGCCGGTAATTTCAATTTCGGTGTAGTTCTGGCGATGGCCCTTCTTCAGGCGCGAACGGTTCTTGCGGCGGCGGAACTTGATGATGGTCACCTTCTTGCCGCGGCCATGACCCTTGACGGTAGCCTCGACGCTGGCGCCTTCCACAACCGGGGTGCCCACCTTGATGTCAGCCCCTTCGCCGACCAGCAGAACTTCGTCGAACTTGACCTTGTCGCCTTCAGCGGCATCAATGGACTCGATGCGCAGCACATCGCCCTCACGCACCTTGTATTGCTTGCCACCGGTCTTGATGACTGCGTACATCTTGCTCTCTCCTGGATAGACTGCCTGTGTCGCCACGCGCTGCACAGCGACGGAAATTCTGGAAAAGCGGAATTATAGTGCCTTGTCAAAGGCAGGTCAAAAAGTTTTTTCCACAGGCCCGATGTGACGGGTCTGACACGCCGCCCCGGGCATTGGGGCTACAATATGCCGAATACGCTCATTTGGACGACAGCATGGATTTCGAGCAGATTCGCGCCCTGATCGCCGACGACATTGCCGCCACCGACCGGCTCATCCTCGAGCGGACCCGCTCGGATGTGGTGCTGATCAACCAGATCGGCCACTACATCATCAGCAGCGGCGGCAAGCGGCTGCGCCCGCTGCTGGTGCTGCTGAGCGCCCGCGCCTGCGGCTACGAGGGCCGCCATCACCATACCATGGCGGCGGTGATCGAATACATCCACACCTCCACCCTGCTGCATGACGATGTGGTGGACGAATCCGACACCCGGCGCGGGCGCGAGACGGCCAACGCCGTGTGGGGCAACGCCGCAAGCGTGCTGGTGGGCGACTTCCTCTACTCCCGCTCCTTCGAGATGATGGTGGAGCCAGGGCTGATGCGCATCATGGAAGTGATGAGCGAGGCCACCAACGTCATCGCCGCAGGCGAGGTGATGCAGCTGCTCAACATCGGCAATGCGGAGGTGGACGAGGCCGGCTATCTGGAGGTGATCTACCGCAAGACGGCCAAACTGTTCGAGGCGGCGGCGCGCATGGGGCCGGTACTGACCGGGCAGCCGGAGCTGGAAGAGCCTTTCGCCGCCTACGGACGCCATCTGGGTGCCGCCTTTCAGCTGATCGACGATGCCCTCGACTACATGGGCGACCCGGAGAAGCTGGGCAAGAACATCGGCGA
>JALVTA010000104.1 GCA_027036095.1 Thiotrichales bacterium
GTCGCGCATGGCGCCCGGCTCCGGGTGGCGGGCGTCGAAGAACACCAGCACCAGATCGGACATGTCGATGATGTGGTGAGTGATGCGCAGCACCGCGTCCCGCTGGCTGTCGGCGTCGAAGCCGGGGGAGTCGATGAGGATCTTGCCCCGCAGCGGTTCGGCCTTGACCGTTTTCAGTTGCAGGTAGGCGTCCACCCGGTTGCCTTCGCCCGGGTCCACTTCTTCGATCTTTTCGCTGATGTTGTAGAAGGGAAAGCGCGGGTCGGCATCCAGCGCCAGCCCGGGCAGGGTGACCGGCTCCTCGCTGTGGCCGTAGCACAGTACGGTGAATTTCTCGTCCACCGCCTGATTGCCGGTGTCCTGAATGCGCTTGCCCACGTAGCTGTTGATGAAGGTGGACTTGCCGGCAGAAAAGGTGCCCAGCAGGGAGATCATGGGCCACCAGGAGATGTGTCCGGCGTGGGAGTCGCGCCGATCCAGCAGGCCCATTTTCCAGCTGATGCGGTCAAGGGTCCTGTAGCAGTCAATGGCCTCCAGCAGGGAGGGGTTTTCTTCCTTCAGATGCTCGGTGAGTTTTTCGTAGCGTTCTGCCGGGGTCATGGCTCACTCCTTGTTGTTCCTGTCGGCGCTTGTGTCGCTGCCATCCGATGCGGTGTCGGTCGTGGTGGCCGGCGCACTCTGCTGTATGCGCTGTTGCGGGTAATAGTACTGCGGATAGTAGGGTGGCCGCCGGTAGCGCTGACGAGCCGGCGGCGGATTGTAGACCCGCTTGCTGGATTTCTTCGGCATCATGCCGAAGGGCATGATGGAGTTCATGGAGTTCATGGGTTCGGAGATGTTCTGGTCCAGCTCCCACAGGCTGCGGGACATGGAGTCGGCCGAGCCCTGCATGCGACGCACCGTCTGGTTCAGGTCGGCGATGGTGGCGTTCATGCTGGCGAACTGATTGTGCAGGCTGGGCATCACTTCAGCGATGGTGTCGGCATCCGCCGTGACCCGGTCGAGCTGTTTGCGGATGCGGTCCATGGACAGATTGACCGCGCTCATCTGGGCGTCCACCTTGGCCATGTTCACGTTGAGCGTGTTGGTCATGGTCACCACCGCGCGGGTCATGGTGATCATGTTGCGGGAAATTTCGCGCACGTCGGTAGCCAGCTGGAAGATGAGGTAGAAGCCGTAGATGGCCAGGACGATGAAGGCGATCATCATCGGGTAGAGCACACGCTCCCATTTCTTGATGCCGCCGGTCATGGCCTCGGCCATCTTTTCCACGGCGGCGAAGGTGCGCTCTTCCTGTTCGCGCTGGCAGGGGGTCTTGTCAGTCATGTTGATACGGGGCCTCCCTTAATTTTGCGGGGTCGCGCGCTGGGCGGACTTTTCTGCGGGCAGATGCGCCTTGATTTCCTTGCTCAGAGCCGGGTCAATGCCGGCAATGTTCTCGGCGAAGCGCCGGGCGGTGTCGATGCGTCCTTCCCGGATCAGCAGCTGAGCGGCATAGCGCCAGGCGCGGTGCGCCCAGGTTCTGTCGCCGATACGCCAGAACAGGTTGCCCAGTTCGCCGGCCAGATCGGCACGGGGATAGAAGTGCAGCAGGCTGGCATAGATGGCGGCCGCCCACTGATAGTTGCCGGCCCGTGTGGCGGCACGGGCTTCGCGCAGCGCCTCCCCTGCGCTGTTGAAGCGGCTCAGAATGGCGCGAGGCTCCAGCTTGGCAGGATCGAACAGCAGGCCGGGCTGAAGCTCACCGTTGGCCTTTTTGTCCGCTGCGGTGGTTGCATCCTCCTGCTGGGGGGCAGAAACGGCAGGCTGTGTTGCCTCATTCTGTCGGGATGCGTTTGTATTGGTGGTGCTCCGATCAGTGCCGTCATCGGCCGTGTCAGCTGAGCTGGTTCCTGCCTCAGACTCAGGCGCGGAAGCGGCAGTCTCGACGGTGTCCTCGGCGTTGCTTGCCGACTGGGGCACAGGCTTGTCCGTTCCGTTTTCCGTATGCTCTTTCTCAGCTTGAGCCGGCAAGGGAGCCGGTTCGGATTCGGCCAGGCGGGCTGGCGTTTCGGGTGTGGCCGGTTCAGCTGCGGTTTCAGCAGGTGTGTCGGCTGTTGAGGCCCGTGCCGCATCAGCATTCCCGGTCTCCGTGGATGCGGCATGCTCAGGCGCCGCTTCGGAATCCGGCATCGGACTTTCATGGGGGGCAACTACCGCTGTCTCTACGGTGGGTTCGGCTGCAGGTGCGGGCTGTTCTTCCGGTGTGGGTGCCGCCATGTTTGTTTCAGCCGCAGCGTCACCTGTGGCTTCAGCTGTTGAGGTTTCTGTCGCTGTGGCAGCTGTGTCTGTCTCCTCGTTGGCCTGGTGGGTCGGGGTGGTGCCGTAGGCCAGATAGAGGGTGACGGCCAGCAGTAGTGCCAGCACGAAAAAGCCGTTGTTGATCAGCAGACGGAACAGGTTTTTCATGGGTGTTCTCCTCAGCCGTAGAGGTGTCGGGCCAGCCGATCCAGTTCTCGGGCGGCCTTGCCGTTGGGTTCCAGTTCGAAGGGCGCCAGCCCCTCGCTGAATGAGCGGCGGAAGGCGGCGCGGTTGTGCAGGCGCACCGGCACCCGCTCGATAATGGGCAGCAGATCCAGCGCCTCTTCGGTCTCGGCGGTTTCAGGTACGAACGGGTGGGTGTCCGCCCGATTGATGACGCCGAGCACCTGGGGCAGGTTGTCCTGCCGCAGCGCCTTGATGCGCTTTATGAAGCGCTGGGTGGACCAGACGTCCGCCTGGGAGGGCGCTACGGGGATGACCACCCGGTCCGCCAGCCTCAGGGCATGGTCGAGCGCGTCCGCATCCGACATGCTCACGTCCATGAGCACTTCGTCCGCATCAGGCACGTCATCCAATCCTCGGGCGGTGAGCGGCTGGGGCAGTGCCGGCTCATACTGTTCCTCCAGCCGCACCTCCACGGCGTCCGAGAAGGTCTGCTGCGGATCCAGGTCATAGAGTGCCAGGGTGCGATCCCGGTGAGCCAGCCATACCGCCAGATTGAAGGTGAGGGTGGACTTGCCGGTGCCGCCTTTCATGTTGCCGATGACAGTGATCATGATGCCTCCTTCTTGTCAGGCCACGTGGGAACATGGACTGGCAAAAAGGCTCATCCCGCCGCCCAGGGCGGCAGGATGAGTCGGACAGTACGCCTTACTTGCCTTTCTTGTTCTGTTGAGCAGGTTTGGGCGCATTGGGCGCCGGCATGGGCGGACGCGGGGGCATGCCGTAGGGGCGGTAGCCCGGTGCCGGCGGGGCGCCTGCGCCCGGTCCCTGCGGATAGCCGTAGTAGGCCGGCGGGGGCGGCGGCGGATAGCCGTAACCGTTGTAGTAACCATTGTAGTAGTTGTTGTAACCGCGGCCATAACCGTAGTAGTCGTTATAGCCCCGGCCACGTCCACGGCCTTCCCAGTCGGAGTCGGCATCCATGTCGGTGTCAGCATCCATACCGAAGTTCATGTTGAACTTGCCTTTGCCGTGTCCCTTTCCATGGCCTCGACCATGGCCACGGCCGCGGTAGTCGCCACGACCGTAACCGCGACCATAGCCATAACCGTCACCGTAGCCGTTTCCATAACCGTCATCATTCCACGGACCATCCCACCAATCGGCGGAGGCGGTCTGTGCGCCCATCAGGGCGGCGGATACCAGACCTGCGATTGCGAGTTTCTTCAAAGCCATTGTCTGACTCCTTTATCATGTGCGTGCTCATTTCCGAGAGGGTGAGCACTTTCCCTGTTTGAGCCGGATGGCTCTGTTCGACCGCGTCCATGTGGCAGCATGGGCGCGGTTTTTTCTTTACCAACCGGGGGTTGGGAAAGAAAAACTGGGCATCGAAAAGCTCGGGCTGGGCATGTCGTTCCAGCTCGGCCAGTTGCTGCCACGCCAGGGCCAGCTGCCCCAGCGGCTGCTGTGACGTCGATACGGCCGGTAGGGATAGGCGCGGGGCTGGACGGGTGCGCCATAGCCGTAATAGCCGGGAAAGAAGCGCTCGCCACCATAACCGGCCGTCGGATAGGGGGTGCCGTACATTGTCTGGGCGACGGCTGGCGGCGCAGCCGGTGTACTGCCGGTCCGCGGTGCGGTTTCCAGCCACTGGGCACGCGGCTGGGTCGCGTGGTAGGCGGACTCCGGCTGCGGCCAGGTGTCTGCGGCCAGTGTCGGCAGGGCCGTAAGCAGCCCGAGGGTTGCGACAAGCATCTTATTCATTGTCCATGTCCTTCAGTCGGATGCCCCGTTTGCGTCCCGGCTTGCGCCTTGTGCGGGGCTTGGCCTTTTTCTCTGTGTCCGCCGGGGCGTTTTGCTCAGAGTCTCGCTGTTCCGTTGTGGCCGCTGGCGCGGCTGTGCTCGCATCCGTCGCTTCTGAGGCGGTGTTCGATGAAGAACCGTCAGCGGGTGTCGGATCATCTGCCGCCTCTGCGGTCGGTTGGGGTGTAGGGGTGGCTGCCGGAGTATCCGCATCGGTGCCGGCTCTAACCTGTGTCACCGATTCGGCGGCAGCCGGTTGTGTCGGGCCTTGGCCCGCCTCCTCCTGTTCGGTCTGTCCGGGGTTGGGCTGTTCCGGTGTGGGCACGGCGCACTGAGCGGCCAGGTTGCCGTCTTCATCCTCGCTCTTTGGACAGAACACCTGACGGGCGCTGACGCAGCCCAGCGGGATGACCACCAGCGTCAGCACGGTGGACACCAGTGTGCCGAACATCAGCGAGATGGCCATGCCCTGGAAGATGGGGTCGAACAGAATGACGCTGGAGCCGAGAATCAAGGCCAGCGCGGTGATGAGAATGGGGCGGGTGCGTGTCTTGCACGCCATGATGACCGCATCGGTGACCGGTGTACCGTTGGCGATGGCCTGGCGGGAGAAGTCCACCAGCAGGATGGAATTGCGCACGATGATGCCCGCCAGTGCAATGAAGCCGATCATGGAGGTGGCGGTAAACTCGGCACCCAGCAGCCAGTGGCCAGGGGCGATGCCGATCAGCGTCAGCGGGATGGGGGCCATGACGATCAGCGGCACGAGGAAGTTCTTGAACTCCCATACCACCAGCATGTAGATGACCAGAAGCGCCACACCGAAAGCCAGCCCCATGTCTCGGAAGGTCTCATAGGTGACGGTCCACTCTCCGCTCCACAGTACGCCGGCTTCCTTGAGGGTGTCAGGCGTCTCGACGAAGTTGAACGGCAGATTGTGGACCAGTGGGTCGGAATCCTTCCTTGCGGCATCCTGCACCGCCAGCATGCCATAGATGGGCGCACCCAGGCGACCGACGCCGGTGCCGATGACATATTGCACGGGGTTGAGGTCTTTGTGATAGATCACCTTCTGTTCCATCTCCATCACGAAGTGGCCCAGTTCTGCCAGCGGCACGGTATAGCCGTTCTGGGACGGTACGGGAATCTGCCCGATCTTGGCGAACTCAATGCGTGAGGAGAGCGGCACCTGCATGGTGATCCAGGTGGGCTCGCGCACGAAGCCCTCCTTGACGTCGCCGATGCGGTATTCGCCCATGGCCATGGCCACAGTTTGGTTGATGGTCTGCACGGAGATGCCCTTCTCCATCGCTTTCTGCTTGTCGATGACAAAGCGCCAGGTGGCATGGGGAATGGTCAGGAAGTTGTCCACGTCACCGATCAGCGGAATGTGGTCGAAGATGTCGGTGAGCCGCTTGGTGATGTGCTCACGCTGCTTTTCCTCCGGCGCATAGACTTCGGCCACGATGGAGGAAAGCACCGGCGGACCGGGGGGCATTTCCACCACCTGAATGCGGGCGCCGGCCTTGCGGGCGATGGGGGTGATCAGTTCGCGCACGGCCTCGGCGATTTCATGGCTGGAACGCTCGCGCTCTTTCTTGTCCAGCAGGTGCACCTGAATGTCTCCCTGCCACGGTTGCTGACGCAGGTAGTAGTGGCGCACCAGACCATTGAAGTCGAAGGGGGCTGCCGTGCCGGCGTAGGTTTCCATCGTCTTGATTTCCGGTACTTTCTTCTGCAGCACATGAACCAGCTCTTCTGCGAGATTGGCGGTCACCGGCAGGGCGGTGCCTTCGGGGAAGTTGATTTCGATGCTGAAGTCTGGCTTGTTGTCGTAGGGCAGCAGCTTAACCGGTACCGCCTTGGTGGCCACTAGGGATATGGCGATGACGAAGCCTGCGATGATGGCCAGCAGAAAGCCCCAGCCCTTGAACCGGTCGATCAGCAGGCTGGTGATCAGCTTGCGGAAGAAACCCTCGATTTTCCGGTTTTGCTCGTGCTCGCGGCGTTCGGCCTTTTCCAGCGTCTCCATGGTGGGGCGGATGCGCTGGGCCAGCCAGGGTGTGAAGGCGAAGGCGGCGAACAGGGAGATCAGCATGGCTACGGAGCCCAGTGCGGGGATGGGCTCCATGTAGGGACCCATCATGCCGCGTACAAAAGCCATGGGTGTCAGTGCGGCGATGACCGTGAGGGTGGCGATGATGGTGGGGTTGCCCACCTCGCTGACCGCATCAATGGTGGTGCGAATACTGGTGCGGCCTTCTTCCAGCCAGCGGCGATAGATGTTTTCCAGCACCACCACGGCATCATCCACCAGAATGCCGATGGAGAAGATCAGCGCGAACAGGGATACCCGGTCGATGGTGAAGTCGAAGAACCAGGCGGCGAACACGGTGGACAGGATCACCACCGGAATGACGATGACCGTGACTGTGGCCGCGCGCCAGCCGAGGAAGAACCACACAAGCAGAGTGACCGATCCTGTGGCGACGAACAGCTTGAAGATCAGTTCGTTGACTTTGTCGTTGGCGGTTTTGCCGTAGTCACGGCTGATCTGCACGTGCACGTCATCCGGAATGAGGGTGCCCTTGAGTCTCTCCAGTCTGGCAATGGCCTCTTCCGCCACGGTGACGCCATTGGACAGGGGCTTCTTGGCCAGCGCGATCGTCACGGCCGGCTCGCCGTCCACGGCGGGATACGGTCCGTCATAGGCCGGCCCCGTATAGCGCAGCACCATGTTGGAGATGTCGCGGTGGCCCTCGGTTACCGTGGCGATGTCGCGCACATAGACCGGTTTGTTGTTGTGCACGCCGACGACCAGATTCTTCACGTCCTCGACCGTCTTGAGGAAGTCGCCGGTGTAGACGTTGAACTCCCGCTGGAAGGCTTCCACCTTGCCGGCCTTCAGTTCGGAGTTGGCAGCGCGGATAACCTGCCCGATCTGGCTGAGTGGAATGCCATAGCCGGCCAGCTTGGCCGGGTCGATGTCGATGCGCACCTCGCGCGGTTCGCCACCGACGATGAAACCCTGCGCCACGTTGTCCACCTTGGAAAGTTCCTGGAGCACGTCCAGCGCCAGCAGGCGCAGCTGTGACTGAGTCAGCTCGGTGGAGGAGAGCGTGAAGGTGACCACGGGCACATCATCCGGCCCCTTGGGCTTGACCAGTGGCTGGCTGACGCCCGGCGGGATCTTGTCCATGTTGGAGGCCAGCTTGTTGTACAGCTTGACCAGCGACTCCTCCATGTTCTCACCTACGTCGAACTCCACCGTCACCATGCCCTGACCGCGGCTGGAGGCGGAGTAGATGTGCTTGACGCCCTTGATCTCGTGCATGAGCCGTTCGAGCGGCTCTGCCACCAGTGCCTCCACCTGCTTGTTGGAGGCGCCAGGATACTGGACGAAGATGTCCACCATGGGCACGGAAATCTGCGGATCTTCCTGACGGGGGGTGATGAGAATGCCGATGATCCCCATCACCAGAAAGGCCATCAGGAACAGCGGCGTCAGGGGCGAGTTGATGAAGGCCCGTGCAAAGCCGCC
>JALVTA010000105.1 GCA_027036095.1 Thiotrichales bacterium
TCCTGGCTCAGCAACTCGCCGGGGCGGCTGGATTCTACATGGCGCTCCCGGAAACAGGGATTCTGCTTCTCGATGAAAGCAATCTGCTCCTTCGTCAGGCGGATGCCTCGCTCGGCATGTCTCCGTTCCAGCGCCAGCCACCGCTCATGACGGGTGCCCAGCTTGTGCTCATTGAGGATCTTCTGGATCGTGACGCTCGAGACGGAGGTGCCGTCCGCCTTGAGTAGATGTTCCAGCCGGTTGCATCCCCAGGCCGGGTGCTTCAGCGCCAATCTCAGGATCTTCTTGACCACCTCAGGCGGGGTGGTTTGGGGATGGCTCTTGTGGATTGGGGGTAGGTCTTTGAGTCCTTCGAGACCATGCGTCTGGAAGCGCCGTTTGTACTCGTAAAACTGGGTACGTGTCATGCCCCGGCGGCGGCAGGCTTCAGAAACGTTGCCCAGGATCTCCGCCAGTTCCAGCACACTCAACCTCTGCTTGGCTAGCTTGGTGGCTGCATCCATGTTGACCTCCTCTCAGAACAGTATAGACTGTTACCTGAGAAGGTTAAGAGTACACCTGAACAATGATACCTTGCACCCTTCCCATTCCCGACAGATTCATGGCAGACCATGAAATCGACAGATACAGTAACCGGGAATCAAGACAGTACACAGGCAGAACTTTATCCATTAACGACACCCATCGCCGGCCCCGACTGGGTCTGGGATCTGTTCATGCCTGCAGCTCTGGCCAGCAGACTCTTGAACAGGTTGCCGATTCCCGCAATCATGTCCTTGACATCCTCCCCGCTGAGCAGGGACTTCTTGAATGCCTCAACGCTCTTTCTGATGGTGTTCTTCTCCTCCTCGCTCATCTCGGGTGCCTTGGGCACGGACGCAGATGCTCCATCCCGCTCCATGGACGGCTTCTCACCATAAGCCTCCATGATGATGGCCTTCGCCTGACCCATCTCAATGCCCTGCTGTGCGGCCAGATCGTTGATGAGATAGGCCTGTGCCGCCATCGATGCGGCCCTGTCGATGTCCGCGTTCAGCTCGGCCACCTTGCCGGCATCCATGCCTGCGGGCGCCTTGTCCCTGACCGCATCAAGCTGCGTCCTGAAGACCTCCAGTTTCTCGGGCGTGGCCTCCTGCGGATTCGCGAACATCTCTGATGCCATGCTCTGCAGCCTTTTCACCTCGGCCTCGTAATCGCGCTCTCTCTGCTCTCTTGCAAGATTGTTCGCAAGCTCTTGCGGTTTGATGCTGCTGAGACTCGGCGCATTCCTGAAGAACTTCTCGTCCGCCTCCTTGCTTGCGAAACCTTTTGCAAGCCCTCTTGCATCATCGCCATCATGCCGCCGGGTGCCTTGGGCGCGTTCTCCTTCTCAAGACTCTCCCTGGCGTACCGCTGAATATCCTTCAGTTTGTGCTGATCGACAATGTAATGCGTCCTGTCCCCGGGGCTGTAGACGATGTGCTTGCCCTGATACTGGCTTCTCATGAAGTTGATGGCGGCATTGAGCGCAGACACATCCTGCTGCATGGCAATAAGCCTATCAAGCTCCGCCTTCTCTTCCTCGCTCAGATCCTCCCGTCCCTGAAGCTCCGCAAGGCGTTGCTCATACGCCTGCTTGAGCGCCTCCATCTCCGACACATACTTGTCGATCGGAATATGCCCATAGCCGGAGGAAGTCTTGCCGGCAGACGCATCCACGACAAGCGGGGGCAGACCGCCTGTCTTTTCGTTTCCGCCCTCGAACACCTTCAGCGGCTCTTTCAGTTTTTCTTCCAGCGTCAGCGCAGGCTGTTG
>JALVTA010000106.1 GCA_027036095.1 Thiotrichales bacterium
GTGGAGAGGGCGGGCGTTTGGCAAGGGGGGCAAGGCATCTGCGGGGGCGTACTCATGCCTTGTGGGCATCTCTGGGGCAGGAGGCCTGCGCTCGCATTTGGGCAGGCCGTGATGGTGCCTGCAGTGCGGTTCCCGTGACGAGATCAGGTGCGGAAGCTGCCTACCAGTTCCTGCAGCGTGTCCACCTGTCGACTCAGCTCGTGGCTGCTTTCGGTCAGGGCGCTGGCGGCCTGGTCGATCTCCTCGAAGGCGCGGGTGATGCTCTCGCTCAGGCCGGCCACCGTCTGCACGGAGGTCTGCTGCTGGCGGGCCGTGTCCCGGATGGCGTGGTTGAGCTGGCGCAGGGTATCGATGTCCCCGGTGATCTTTTCGATCTCGCGCAGAGCTTCGGTGGTCTGGGCCGTGCTCACGGTGACCTGCTGGGTGGCGCTGGCGGCCAGGCTGGCGGTGCCCTTGGCCTCATTCTCCAGCGTCACCAGCAGATCATGGGTCTGATCCACGGCCTTCTGGGTGTGGCCGGCCAGTTTGCGCACCTCGTCGGCCACCACGGCGAAGCCGCGGCCGTGTTCACCGGCGGCGGCCGCCTCGATGGCGGCGTTGAGGGCCAGCAGGTTGGTCTGGTCGGCGATGTCGCGGATGGTGTCGAGAATCTGGTTGACCCGGTCGGTGGACTGCACCAGCCGATCAAGGCGTTCGATGACCTCGCGGTTGCGCTCGGCCATGGTCTGCACGGCCTGCTGGGAGGCGCGCACCTTCTCCTGCCCCGCCTGCGCCTGCTCGGCCATTTCGTCCACGGCGCGGGAGGCGGTGTCGGCGTGGCGGGCCACGTCTTCGGCACCGGTGGCAATGATGTGCATGTTTTCGTTGAGCCGTTGGGCGTTGCTCTTCTGTTCGTGCACGTGGCTGCATGAGGTGTCCGCCGTCTGCCCCAGCGTACGGGCGATGGCGGTGAGCCGCTGGCTGTCGTCGGTCAGCTGCAGCACGATCTGGCGCAGGTTGGCCGTCATGGTGTTGATGCTGTGGATGATGTCGCCGATCATGTCGGCGCTGGTCATGGAGCACTGGAAGCTGACATCCTTCTGGCTGACGCGGTTGGCCACCTCGGCGATGCGCCGGAGCTTGCTGAGCAGGATCCATTTGAGCAGCCAGTAGTTGACCAGCCCCACTATGGCACCGGCCATGAGCGCGCCCGCCACGAACCACGGCAGCATGCCCGGCTTCCACTCCACGAAGAAGCTGGAATAGACCGGAAAGATCATGCCCATGGCCAGCCCGAAGGCCATGAAGGAGAGGTTGAGCCGCCGCAGAATGCTGGGGCCCTTTTGGGAAGACGAGGGGGTGTCCGGTGTGCTCATGGGGATTTCAACCTCGCAGCCTCATTTAGTTCTGCCTCGAAGGCGGCAATATCCTGCCGCCTGTCTGCCGGCCAGAAGACAAGCAGGCGGCTATCGGCCCGCCAGGCGTAGTCTTCCAGTGTCAGTTGACCATCCGTCCACTGCAGCAGCTGCCAGTGGCGCCCGGTGCGTAGCAGGCCCTTGGCACGCAGCGGCGGTGTCCGTTCAAACAGCGCCCTGAGTGCCGGCCGGCTGAAGACGGTGTCGGCGCTGAAGCGGTAGCCGACAGACAGCAGACCGTCTTCTTCCAGCCGCCATGCTTCCAGCAGTCCGGTCAGCGACGCATCGTGGGGCGTCGGTGGCTGTGTGGCATGGCTTTCCGTCGCCGGCCACAGCTTCAGAGGCCGACGGGGCGGCACCAGCGCGGCCTCCAGTGCCAGCCGGCCTTGGGTCGTCT
>JALVTA010000107.1 GCA_027036095.1 Thiotrichales bacterium
TTCGCGGGCGTTCGCCTGAGCCTGTTCTTCCTGCTCCACCATGCGCTTGGCTTCCGTCAGCAGCTGATTGAGCTGTTCGAACAGATTCTGACTGGCCTGCTCAGCCTGACCCATGTGCTCGACTACGGCATCGGCCTTATCGACGCAGGTGTTGTCGTCAATGCAGCGCAGCGCAGCCAGCACATGCTCATGCACCTTACGGTGCGGCGGCTCGATGTTGCCGTAGCTGGGCACATGGCTCAGGTGCTTGCGACCTTCGCCCTCGTCATACCACTTGCCCAGTCGGCAGCTGTGGTGATCGCCAAACTGAGCCTTGCGTTCGCCATCGAACAGGGAGTGATAGGCGTTACCCTTGAACATGATGTGATCCAGCTTGGCCAGGTTGGCGAACATCTCGTAGGCGATCTCCTGGTTCTCGGTGCGGATGTGCCGTGCGTTGTCGATCAGGCGGTTGAGCACCTGACGGAACTCGTTGAGCCGCTCGATGGTGGCGCTGGCATGTTCGGCGTTCTCACGCCCGCTGCGCACCATGATTTCGCTGGAGCGCTTCAGCTCCTCGATGTTGCGCTCCACTTCCTCGGCCGCCTGCTGGGTGCGGTTGGCCAGTGAGCGCACCTCGTCGGCCACCACGGCAAAGCCGCGACCGTGTTCGCCGGCCCGTGCCGCTTCGATGGCGGCGTTGAGCGCAAGCAGGTTGGTCTGCTCGGAGATATCCTTGATCAGCGTCATCACATCGCTGATTTCGTTGACCGCCTTGTCCAGCTGTTCGGCCTGCTGCTCGCTGTGCTCAGCCTGGTGCTTCATCTTGTCCACCACGCTGATCACCTCCCGGGTGTTCTGGCGCACCTGGTCGATGACCTTGCCGGTTTCGCTGTTCAGGTCATTGACTTCATTGATGGTCTCAATGTTGTTGGCCATGGAGCCCTGCACATCCTTGGCGTTGTGGATCAGTCCGTTGATGAGCAGGTTGGCCAGGCGCACCAGCAGGTTGCTCTTCTGCATGTTGCGGTCGGCTTCCACCTTGGCGCGTCGGGCTGCTTCTGCTTCCTCCTGCGCTTTTTTCGCCAGTTCCTCAACCCGTTCGATGAACCGGTTGAAGTTGGCCTGGGCGCGGCCAATTTCATCCCGGCTCTTAACGGTCAGGCGCCGGCCGAACTGGACTTCGCCATTGGCCAGCTCGGCGGCGGTGCGGTCCAGTTCGATCACCGGCTTGACGATGGCCACGCGGGCGATCAGCAGCACAAAGATCAGCGACAGGATATCGGTGATGCCAAAGATGCCCAGCTGAGTCAGCAGCGCATCATCGGCCTCCTTGACCAGACCCTTGGCGTGCTCAAGGGTTTCCGCCACCAGAATGGCTCCCACGGCATTGCCGGCAAAGTCCCTGAGCGGATAGATGCGGGCTACATATTTGTCCGTCTCGAAATGGGTGCTGCCGGGCCTGAAGGCCTGCCTGAGGGTCTGCAGCAGGTCAGCTGGTGCCAGCGCGGGGTCGGAGGCCAGCACCATGCCACCCAGGCGCGGAGCGTTCTGCAATGCGGTGGCGACAGAGAGCAGCTCCGGCTTCATCAGCACCAGCATGTCATAGTGGTTATGTTCCCGGGCATATTTGATCAGGTTGTTGAAATTGGAGATAACTTCTACAGAACCCAGATAGTTTCCGTCCAGGTCCTTCACCGGTGCCAGGCCACGCAGCACCAGGCCCACCCGCCCGGTTTCAATGCCAGCTAGCGGCTTCCGAGTGCGGCGCACCTGATTGATGGTGTGGCGGAAGCCGGAAAGATCGTCACCGTACTTGCCCGGTTTCCACTGACGCACGAAGCTGTGTACATCCGCCGTATGCACATGCACTTTGAGCCCTTTCTGCTGGGAGTACTGATTGAGCTCGGCCAGCACGCGGTTGAGCCCCTGCAGGGTCAGCTTGCGGTCGTTCAGGCGCAGGCCTTCCACCACATAGCGGTTGTCCGCCAGCAGAACGGCTTCTGACAGTAGCTGATCCTTCTTGTTGCGCAGTTGCTCGTCCACAAACTGCGTCATCAGCTTCTCCGACTTCTGTTCCGCGCGCAGATTCAGCTCATGTATGGCGTACAGATAGTGGGACAGAATGATGACAAAGCCGATTACCAGCGAGGCCAGCAGCGGAATGTGCAGCTTGTTGGTAATGGACAGGTTCTTGAACATGTTGACCCCCAGTCAGTTGAGTGTTCCGGGCAAATGCCCGCCTTTTCAGGCTGGAACAAGCAGAAAGCGTGCCATTTATTTGAGTTCCAGTGCGTGCAGCATGCTTCTGAACGCGGTCTGACTGTCCATGTCTTCCAGCAGTTGCTGAATCAGTGGTTTGTCGGATTCGAGCACATGGGTGTGCTTGAGTTTGAGCAGGTCCTCGGCCACATGGCGCGTGTCGCCCAGCCCGTCAATCAGCCCTTTCTGCTTCGCTTCCCCGGCCAGCCACACCATGCCGGTGTAGAGCATGGGATCGCGCTCATCCAGCCGGTCGCCACGGCCCTGACGCACGGCATTGATAAAGTTCTGGTGCGTCTTTTCAAGCACATGCTGGCGGAAATATTCCCGCCCCTCGCGGTCTTCCGATCCGAAGGGGTTGATGAACGCCTTGTGTTCGCCGGCATACATGGAGCGGTTCTCAATGCCCAGCTTCTTCATCAGGCCGGTAAAACCGAAGGTGTCCAGGCGCACGCCGATGGAACCGACGATGGAGTTCTCGTTGGCGTAGATTTTGTCCGCCGCCACGGCCACGTAGTAGCAACCGGAGGCACACATGTCCTGCACCGTGACATAGACCGGCTTGTGGGTCTGTTTCTTGAGCCGCAGGATTTCGTCATGAATGAGCGCCGCCTGCACCGGAGAACCGCCGGGAGAGTTGGCCTCAATGATGACCGCTTTGGCCATCTTGTCGGCAAAGGCCTCGCGCAGTAGCGGCATCAGCTCATTGGCACTGGCTTCCGAGTCGGGCATGATGGCACCGTTGAGACGGATGACCGCCGCGTAGGGCTGGCCGGCAGCCAGGGTCTCCAGCTTGTCCAGATCCCGCGCGTTCTTGATGGTCAGCGCGATGATGACGAGCAGATAGAGGGTGATGATGATATAGAGCAGATTCTTCCAGCGGCGGCTGGCGCGGTCCTGTTTGAGCCATTTGTCCAGCGCTTCCACCAGACGCTGTTCGGTGGTCGGTTCCATGTTCTATCTCCTCTGATGGCATGAAAAAAACGCGCCATCAGGCGCGTTTTTCAGGTCGTTGCTGATGGTCTGATCATTTGGAAGCAGTGATATTGTAGCCGCCGTCCACATAGGTGATCTCGCCGGTGATGCCGGAGGCCAGATCGGAGCAGAGGAAGGCGGCGGCATTGCCTACTTCCTCAATGGTAACGTTGCGACGCAAGGGTGTGGACTTGGCGGCTTCTTCCAGCATGGAGCGGAAATCCTTGATGCCGGATGCGGCCAGCGTGCGGATGGGGCCGGCGGAGACGGCGTTGACACGGATGCCATCCTGTCCCAGATCGGCGGCCAGATAGCGCACGCAGGCTTCCAGTGAAGCCTTGGCCACGCCCATGACGTTGTAGTTGGGCACGGCACGCTCGGCGCCCAGGTAGGAGACGGTAATCAGGGCGCCGTTGCGGCCCTTCATCATCTCGTAGCCGGCCTTGGCCAGGGCGACGAAGGAGTAGGCGCTCACGTCATGGGCGATCATGAAGCCCTCGCGGGTGGAGGCTTCGATAAAGCGGCCCTCCAGCTCGGAACGGGGGGCAAACGCCACGGAGTGGACGATGATGTCCAGACCGTCCGGCCAGTGTTTCTTCAGTTCGGCAAAGACGGCTTCGATCTCCTCATCATTGCGCACGTTGAGCGGCAGCACGATGTCGGAACCCAGCTCCTCGGCCACCTTGCGCACGCGGCTTTCGAACTTGTCGGCAAAGTCGCTCTGATAGGTGAAGGCCAGCTCGGCACCCTGTTCGCGCATCTGTTTGGCGATGCCGTAGGCGATGGACTTGTTGTTGGCCACCCCGATGATCAGCGCGCGCTTGCCCGTAAGAAATCCCATGCTTGCTCCTCCGTGTTTCAGATTGGATGACCGCATTATCCTATAATTGCCGGCATGTTGCGAGCTGCCGTCCTGCTGCTGGCGCTGCTGCTGAGCGCCTGTCAGGCTCCCTGGAACGACCCCTATCCCGCCGGCACCACTGGGAAGAACCTGCTGTTGCGCGCCTTTTCCGCGCCACCGAAGCATCTGGATCCCGTGGTGTCCTACAGTTCCAACGAGTGGGGCATCATCAGCCAGATCTATGAACCGCCGCTGCAGTATGCCTATCTGAAACGCCCCTATGCGCTGGAGCCGCTGACGCTCACCCGCATGCCCAAGGTGCGCTGGCTGGATGCGGCGGGCCGACCGACCACGCGCGAGCGGGCGGTTTTCAGCGAATATGTGCTCCATCTGCGTGATGACATCCGTTACCAGCCGCACCCGGCCTTTGTTGCCGGCAACCGGCACCTGCCACCGGAAAAGATTGCCACCCTTGCAACACCCTATGACCTGCCGCAGCAGGGCAGCCGCTCTCTGAAGGCGCAGGACTATGTCTATGCCATCAAGCGCATGGGCGTGCGTGCCTATCAGTCACCTGTGCTGGATGTGCTGGCGGAGCGCATTATTGGCCTGAAGGACTACAGCAGAAAGGTGACGCAAGACTATGAAAAATGGAAGGCATCTCATGCTGACGGCGGCTTCTTCGACCTGCGGCCCTATACCATTGACGGGGTGCGCGCGCCGGATGACCACACGCTGATCATCCGTCTCAAGGGGCGCTACCCGCAGTTTCTTTACTGGCTGAGCATGAATTTCTTCGCCCCCGTGCCGTGGGAGGTGGACGCCTTCTACAGTCAGCCGGGCATGAAGGAGAAGAATCTGACCCTGGATCAGTGGCCGGTGGGCACGGGGCCCTACATGCTGGTGGAGAACAATCCCAATTTCCGCATGCGGCTGGCGCGCAACCCCAACTATCATTGGGACACCTATCCCTGCGAGGCTTCTGCCGACGTGCCCCGGACTCTGCTGGCCGACTGCGGACGGCCGATGCCGCTGACCGACGGGGTGCTCTACACGCTGGAGAAGGAGAGCGTGCCCTACTGGAACAAGTTTCTGCAGGGATATTACGATGCCTCCGGCGTGTCGTCGGACGCTTTTGATCAGGCGGTACAGCTGTCGTCTACCGGAGATATCGGCCTGACGCCGGCGATGAAGGAAAGGGGCATCCGCTTTCTCGGCGGGGTGCAGCCGACGATCATGTACTTCGGCTTCAACATGCTGGACCCGTTGGTGGGCGGGCTGGATGAAAGACATCGCAAGCTCAGACAGGCCATCAGCATTGCGGTGGACATGGAGGAGTACATTGCGCTGTTTCTCAATGGCCGTGGCGTGGCGGCGCAGGGGCCGATCCCGCCGGGCATCTTTGGTTACCGGCCGCCGCCCGAGGGCATCGATCCTTATGTGTATGAACTCAGGGACGGCCAGCCCCGACGCAAGCCGCTGACGGTGGCAAAACGGCTGCTGGCCGAAGCTGGCTATCCGGGGGGCATCGACCCGAAGACCGGCCGACCGCTGAAGATCCATTTTGAGGCGGTAGGCGGCAGCCCGGATGACAAGGCTCGGCTTGACTGGCTGCGCAAGCAGTTTGCCCGCATCGGGCTGGAGCTGGTCATCCGTGCCACCGATTACAACCGTTTTCAGGACAAGATGCGCCAGGGTAAGGGGCAGCTGTTCATGTGGGGGTGGAATGCCGACTATCCGGATCCGGAGAATTTCCTGTTCCTGCTCTACGGAAAGAATGGCGTGGTGGCCACCGGCGGCAACGGGGTCAACTACGCCAATTACCGCAATCCGGAGTTCGACCTCCTGTTCGAGAGGATGCAGCGCATGGAAAACGGCCCCCGGCGGCTGCAGATCATCCGCCGTATGGTGGCGCTGGTGCAGCGTGATGCGCCGTGGATCTTCGGTTTCTACCCCCGCTCGCTGGCGCTGTATCACCGCTGGGTGCACAATGCCTGGCCCAACATGATGGCCAACAACACCACCAAATATCTGCGCGTCACGCCCCAGCTGCGGGTGGAAAGCGAACGGGCGTGGAACCGCCCCGTGCGCTGGGCGCTGTGGCTGGCGGCGGCACTGGTGGTGCTGGCGCTGGTCGGCGCAGTGAGGGTCTACCGTCGCCGGCAGCAGGAGAGAGGCCGATGCTGAACTACCTGCTGCGCCGGCTGCTCTATGCCGTGCCCATTCTCATCGGGGTGAACCTGATCACCTTCGCGCTGTTTTTCATGGTCAACACGCCGGATGACATGGCGCGCATCCATCTGGGCGCCAAGCAGACCACGCCGGAGATGATCGAGGCGTGGAAGGCGGCCCACGGCTATGACCGGCCGCTGTTCTTCAACCCTGATGCGGATGGGCTGGGCAAGGTGACCGACACCCTGTTCTTCAATGAAAGCGTGCGCCTGTTTACCTTTGACTTCGGCCTGTCCGACAGCGGGCGGGATATCGGCTCCGACATCCGTCAGCGCATGTGGCCGTCGCTGGCGCTGGCGCTCCCCACCTTTCTTATGGGGCTGTGGGTCAACATTACGCTGGCGCTGGCGGTGGTGCTGTTCCGCTATTCTCTGGTGGACAGGGTGGCGCTGGTGGCGGCGGTGGTGCTGATGTCCATCTCAGGGCTGTTCTACATCATTGGTGGGCAGGTGCTGGTCAGCAAGATGCTGCACTGGGTGCCCATCTCCGGCTATCAGCCGGGGGCGGATGCGTGGAAATTTCTCATTCTGCCCGTGCTCATCGGGGTGATTTCCGGCCTGGGGAGTGGGTTGCGCTGGTACCGCACGCTCTTTCTCGAGGAGGTGGAGAAGGAGTATGTGCGCACGGCCCGGGCTAAGGGGCTGTCGCCATGGCAGGTGATGCGCCGTCATGTGCTGCCCAACGGGCTGCTGCCCATTCTTACCGGTGTGGTGGTGGTGATCCCCACGCTGTTCATGGGGTCGCTGGTGATGGAAAGCTTCTTCGGCATTCCGGGGCTGGGCAGTTACACCATTGAGGCGATTCAGGGTCAGGATTTCGCCATTGTCAGGGCGATGGTTTTTCTGGGCGCGGTGCTCTATATCGTGGGGCTGATGCTCACGGACATTGCCTATGCCTGGGCGGACCCCAGGGTGCGCTTTCATTAGAGGTGGGAGGAGTGATGTCTAAGTTATTGAAAACAGTCTCATTGTTCATGGTGCTACTGACTTCCGTCAGCTGGGCGGAGCCGGTGGATTTCGTGGTGCAGTTTACCCGTGCCGATGGTCTGAACAACGGCCACCGTCGCGTGCTGTTCCAGATCGACCGGGTGCTGAAGGAGCTGGGGCCGGAGAAGGTGCGTTTTACCGTGGTGGCCTATGAGGAGGGTATTCACGCCCTGCGTGCGGACAATGCCCGCACGGCAACGCTGGTGACCGATCTGGCCAACCGGGGGGTGATCTTCAAGGCCTGTCGCATCAGCATGAAAGCCAGCGGCCTGACGGAAGATGACATGAACATGGCGGCAGATTTCGTGCCGGCGGGTGCGCCGGAAGTCATCCGCCTGCAGATGCAAGGTTACCGATACTGGAAGCCCTGATGGCACTGACCCTGTTATGGACCGATGCGCTGGTGTGGCTGCTGGTGGTGATGCTCACCGCCTGGGGCTGGACCGCCCGGCGTGACCGGCTGGTGCTGGAGCGCTGGCAGGCGGTGTTCG
>JALVTA010000108.1 GCA_027036095.1 Thiotrichales bacterium
CGCGACACCTGCTTTCAGCTGGCGCTGGCCGTGCGCGAGGAAGTGCTGGATCTGGAACGGGCCGGCATCCGCGCCATCCAGATCGACGAGGCGGCCCTGCGCGAAGGCCTGCCGCTTCGCCGCAGCCAGTGGCAGAGCTATCTGGACTGGGCCATCGAGGCCTTCCGCATCAGCGCCAATGGCGTCAGGGACGAAACCCAGATCCACACCCACATGTGCTACTCGGAGTTCAACGACATCATCGACAGCATCATCGCCATGGATGCGGACGTGATCAGCATCGAGACCGCCCGCTCACGCATGGAGCTGTTGGATGTGTTCGAGGTGTTCGACTACCCCAACGAGATCGGGCCGGGCGTGTATGACATCCACTCTCCCAACGTGCCGAGCGTGGAACAGATGGTGGCCCTGCTGCGCCTTGCGGCACGTCGCATTCCGGTAGAGCGCCTGTGGGTCAACCCGGACTGCGGTCTCAAGACCCGCAGCTGGGACGAAGTCATCCCTGCCCTGCGCAACATGGTGGACGCCGCCCGACAGCTGCGTGCCGAATACGAGGTGAAGCGGGCTTCTGCCTGAGCGGACACCGCTTCAACAGCCATTCGGGCCTCACTGAACCGCCTTCGGGCGGTTTTTTGTGGATTTTTTGCGGGCGGGAAAAGGCAATCCTGCAAAATCAGGGGAGGCCCCATCGGAAAACGGTCCTGCAGGGTTCAGGCGTCACCGAAGGCAAAGGGCACCACGCGGCGGATGTCGGTCTCCCCCAGCTGCACCATCAGCAGCCGGTCCACCCCCAGTGCCACACCGGCGCAGGCGGGCAGGCCGTCTGCCGCTTCCAGCGCCGCAAGCAACGCCTCATCCACTGGCATCTCTGGCAAACCGCGCGCCTGCCGCTCGGCATTCCACGCCGCAAAGCGGGCCCGGTAGTCATCCGCCAAGCGCAGCTCCTCATAGCCGTTGGCCAGCTCCAGCCCGCGGGCAAAGACCTCGAAACGCAGCGCCATGCGCCCGTCTGCGGAGAGCGCCGCCAGTGCCGCCTCCTCCGCCGGCCAGCCCCACACCAGCACCAGATCCCGCTCGGCCAGCTGAGGCTCGATGATCTCCGTCAGCACCAGCTGACGCCACAGTATGCGGTCATTCTCGTCCACGCCCGCCACCGATTTGCCCGCCGCCTCCATCGCCTGCCGGAAAGCCGAGGCATGTGCGTCATACGCCCCCTCAATGCCGGCAAAGTCCGCAAACAGCTCATCATAACGGTAACGCTCTGCCTGCCAGCCGGGCAGCATCTCCCTCAGCAGCGCGGTCGTCTCGTCCATGATGGCCTCAAGGTCGAACCCCAACCGGTACCACTCCAGCATCATGAACTCCGGCTGATGGCGGGATGACTCGTCCCCGTCCCGGAACACATGCCCCAGGGCATAGCAGTCTCCCAGCCCGGCGCACAGCAGCCTCTTGAGGGGGTATTCCGGTGAGGTGGGCAGCCAGCGCCTTTCCGCCCCCGTGCCGGGGCGCCGCACCACAGTGGACAGGGAGTGCAGATGCACATCAGGGGCGGCCGAGCGGCTCAGCAGCGGCGGGTCCACTTCCATCACGCCGCGGGCATCAAAAAACGCGCGCAGGCCTTTCAGCAGCTGCGCGCGTTTTTTCAGCGTCTCCAGCGATGCGCCCGGACGCCCGTCACTCCTTGGCGCGGGAGACATACTCACCCGTCTGGGTGTTGACGATCACCTTTTCACCGATCTGCACGAACAGCGGCACCTGCACCAC
>JALVTA010000109.1 GCA_027036095.1 Thiotrichales bacterium
AGCTGTTCGCGCAGGCTGCTGAAGCCGTCCTGTGCCTGCACCGGCGAGATGTTGATGGCCATGCGTACCGGCTGGCCGAAGCGTTTTTTCCAGCGGTCGGCCTGCTCCAGCGCCTCGCGCAGCACCCAGTTGCCCAGCGGCACGATCAGCCGGCTGCGTTCGGCCACCGGGATGAAATCCGCCGGTGAGACATGACCCAGCTGGGCGGATTGCCAGCGCAGCAGCACTTCCATGTGGCTGATGCGTTCATCGGTCGTCCGCACGATGGGCTGGTAGTGGAGAGAGAAGCCCTGTCGGGCAAAGTCTTCCATCTCGGCGGCTTCGGCCAGCAGGGTCTGGATCTGGTGCTCCCGTGCCAGGTGCTCCGACCAGCTTGGCTGGAAGCGCGCAAAGCGGTTCTTGCCGTGGTCCTTGGCATGGTACATGGCCATGTCGGCGTGTTTGATGAGCGTTTCCACATCCTCGCCATCGTCAGGATAGAAGGCCAGCCCGATACTGGCGGACACATGGGCCTGATCGCCGGTTTCCAGCTGGACGGGTTTGCGCACGGCTTCAATGATCTTGCGGGCGATCTGCAGTGCAGGGGTTTCGTCCTGAAGGTGGGTGAGCACCATGACGAACTCATCGCCGCCCAGTCGGGCCAGAATGTCGTTCTCACGTACCATCTCCCGCAGCCGTTGCGCGATGACCTGCAGCAGTTCGTCCCCGGCCCTGTGGCCGAGGGTGTCGTTGACCTCCTTGAAGCCGTCCAGGTCGAGAAACAGGACGGCGATCTTCTGCCGCAGGCGGTGGGCGTCCTTGAGCGCATAGTCCAGCAGAGCATGCAGGTAGACCCGGTTGGGCAGCTGGGTCAGCGCATCCAGATTGGACTCGCGCCAGATGGTCTTCTCATGTTCCTTGCGCTCCTCTACCAGCTGGTTGAAAGTGTGGGTCAGACTGGCTACTTCGTCATGTCCCTGCACGGGCAGTGGTTCGTAGTGGCGGTTGGCCACCATGTCGAGGAGCTGTTGCACCAGATGACGCAGGCGGTGCATGCGGCCGGCGCCGTAGGCGCTGATGATCAGCAGCAGCACCAGCGCCACCCCCAGAACCAGGAAGTTGCGGCCGATCTCCCAGCTCAGCTCATCGTAGCTGGCCGATAGATGATGTTCCAAAGCGTTCATGATCCGGTTGATATGCGCGGTCATGAGGTCGATGCGGTGGCTGGTCAGTCCCCACCAGCGTCCGGGGGGCATGTCGTCCGGTAGCTGGCGCAGGCGGTCGATGGCCTGCAGAGCGGGCGCATCGTCCACGCGCACCTGCCGGTCGATCTGCATCGGTGAGAGGCCCTGACGGCGCAATGAGGAGATCTTGATCAGGTTGAGCGCATAACGGCTGAAGACCTGCTGCAGTTCGAGCAGGGCGCCCTGCCTGTCGAGGCCGAGCGGGAGGTGTTCACGCGTAGTGATCAGCAGGGTCATGGCCCGGTTGTAATGGCGCAGGGCCTGTTCCATGTAGCGGGCATCGCCGCGCAGCAGGTAGTTCTTGTAGTGGTGGATGAAGCCGCCATAGCCGGTTTCCCCCAGAAAACGCCCCAGCATCTGCTGCAGGGTGAAGTGGTTGGCCAGCTGTCGGCGCATGGCATAGAAGGCGTTCAGGTCAGACCGGGACAGCGCCTGACGCAGGGCTTCGGCTTCGTTCTTGCCGGCTGCAAGGTAGAAACTCTGCAGAAACTGCTCACTCTGCTGGATATGGCCGGCGATGCGTACGTAGTCTTCCGCC
>JALVTA010000110.1 GCA_027036095.1 Thiotrichales bacterium
CTGTCCATCACCTGCAGCAGGATGTTGAACACGTCCGGATGGGCCTTTTCGATCTCATCGAGCAGCACCACGCTGTGGGGATGCTTGTTGACCGCCTCGGTGAGCTGCCCGCCCTGATCATAGCCCACATAGCCCGGCGGCGCGCCGATCAGTCGCGAAACCGTGTGACGCTCCATGTATTCGGACATGTCGAAGCGCAGCAGCTCCACGCCCAAATGCAGCGCCAGCTGACGGGCCAGCTCCGTCTTGCCCACGCCGGTCGGCCCGGCAAACAGGAAGTTGGCGATGGGCCGATCCGGCTGCTTGAGGCCGGAACGGGCCAGCTTGATGGCCGAAACCACCTGCTCCACCGCCCGGTCCTGATGGAAGATGACCCGCTTGAGATCCGCCTCCAGCGTGGCCAGACGGTCCCGCTCCTTCTGGGTGATCTGCGCCAGCGGCACCCGGGCCAGCCGTGCCACCACCCGCTGGATGTCGGCCACGCCCACCTGAGTGCGGCGGCTTGCGCCCTGCTGCAGGGCGAAGCGGGCGCCCGCCTCGTCAATGACATCGATGGCCTTGTCCGGCAGATGGCGGTCCTGCAGGTGCCGGGCCGACAGCTCCGCTGCCGCACGGAGCGCCGGCAGGGTGTAGCGCACCTGATGATGTGCTTCAAATCTGTCCTTCAAGCCCTTGAGAATCCTGAAGGTTTCCTCCACACTCGGCTCGGCCACATCAATCTTCTGAAAGCGCCGGGCCAGTGCCCGGTCCTTTTCGAAGATGGTGCGGAACTCCTCGTAGGTGGTGGCACCGATGCAGCGCAGTCTGCCCGCCGCCAGCGCCGGCTTCATCAGGTTGGAAGCATCCATGGCGCCGCCCTGAACGCCTCCTGCCCCGATGATGGTGTGAATCTCATCAATGAACAGGATTGCCTGCGGCTGCTCGGCCAGCGCCTCCAGCAGCATCTTGAAGCGCTGCTCGAAGTCGCCCCGGTAGCGCGTGCCGGCAATCAGCGCCCCCATGTCCAGTGAATAGACACGGGCCGTCCGCAGCCGCTCGGGCACCTTGCCTTCGACGATGCGCAGAGCCAGCCCTTCGGCGATGGCCGTCTTGCCCACACCCGGCTCCCCCACCAGAATGGGGTTGTTCTTGCGCCGGCGCGCCAGAATTTCCAGCGTGCGCTCGATTTCATGGTCACGGCCGATGACCGGATCGATCTCGCCGGCTTCCGCCAGCGCATTGAGGTCACGGGTGAACTGTTCCAGAACGGAGGTCTCCTTCTCTTCGGCTCTGCTCTCGCCCGCCTCTTCCCCCGCTTCCTCCTGCCGGTCGCTCTCGATCATGGCCTGCTCTTCGGCCGTGACGCCGTGTGAGATGTAACTGAGCACATCCACCCGGTGCACGCCGCACTTCTCCAGAAAATAGACGGCATAGGAGTCCTGCTCGGAATAGATGGAGGCCAGCAGATGCAGGCCCGTCACCTCGGGATGGCCGTTGGACTGCACCGTGTAGATGGCCCGTTCGATGGTGCGCTGCACCGCCAGCGTCGGCTGCAGCTCCACCGGCTGCTCCGGCAGCCGCACCAGATCCTTGGCCAGATAGCCCTCCAGCAGGTCCTCCACGTCTGCCACATCCACGCTGCAGGCATAGATGACATCCTGCACGTCATCCAGCGACAGCAGCTCCAGCAGCACATGCTCCAGCGTAACAAACTCATGCCCCATCTCATGGGCGAGGCTGAAGGCATTGGAGAGAACGCGCTGTACGTCTTTGCTCAACATGGGTCTTTCAATCGTCCTGTTCTATCTGACACAAAAGCGGATGGCCGTTGGCACGGCTGTAGCGGTTGACCTGCATCATCTTGGTTTCGGCAATTTCTCTGGGATACACGCCGCAGATCCCCTTGCCCTGGTTGTGCACCTGCCACATGATGGCCGTGGCCTTCTCCTCGCTGTGGCCGAAAAAGCGCATCAGCACGCGTACGACGAAATCCATCGGCGTGAAGTCGTCGTTGTAGAGCACCACCTTCCACTTGCGCGGCGGCTTGACCTTTGCCGGCGCCTTCTCGAGGACGGTGCTGCCATCGAAGCTATAATCCCAGCTGCTCATGCATTCAATTATATATGGGGTGTCAAGTCCGCCATGCAACCGGTCCATCTGCTCTATCAGCCAGGCAGCGCCGAGCTTGTCGAAGCCGTCTCCGGGGTGCTGAGCGTGCCCGTGCACACACGCGAGATTCGCGGGGAAGTGCCGCTGACCGAGGCACTTGAGGACACGCCCGACGGGGCCACGCTCTATCTTCTGCTGGACGATGCCCTGTTCAAGGCGCTGTTGCGACACACGGCGGACCGAGAGCTCATCCTCTGCCCACTGCCTTGGCGCGGCAATCCGCACACCTGTCGGGGCCTGCTGCTGCAGCGGGACTGGCGTGCCCAGCTCAAGGCCTGGCAGGCGGCAGACACCCCGCCGCTGTATGACCGGCTTCTTCAGGCCAATGGAGAACTGGTGCTGGATCAGCTCACCGTCGGCCAGCGGCTGGGGTTCAATCTGACTGACCGCTGGCAGCGCTTCCGCCTGCTGCTGCGCAATCTGCGCGCCATGCGCCTGCGCCCTTTCACGCTGACGACTGCCAAGGAGGCGGTCATTCGCTGCGCCGCCCTTTCCCTGCGGGTGGGCGAAGCCGGACGCCTGCAGCACAAGGCGCCCGGTCTCTGCCCGGATGAACCCGCACTGGGCAAGGTAGCCGCCCTCATCTACGCACCACGCAGCCTGATGGAACTGTTCGGCCTGTTCTGGCGTGGCCGTCGCAATCCGGCCGGGCGACTCCCCCACGGCATCGGCCTAGTCAAAAGCCGCGCCCTTATCCTGACCAGTGAGCAAACCTTTCCCTATGTGATCGACGGCGAACGTTTCGCCAGCCAACGGCTGGAAATCCGCCTCATTCCCGTCCGCTGCCGCATCGCTCAGGGTGTATCACTGCCCGTGGATGAGCAGGACCGGGAAGTCATCCGCACCCGGGGCATCCCCACCGAACAGGAGGACATCGACTTTTTCAGCCGCCGCGCTCTACCGCTGTTCACGCCGGCCAGCGAGGGAGAGTTCGCCGATCTGTTCCGCCAGCTGCGCGACAGCGCCCGCTTCAGCGCCCCCTTCGGCGTGCTGCTGACGCTAAGCGTGCTGCTGGCCACCGTCGGCCTCTACCAGAACGCCGCGCCGGTGATCATCGGTGCCATGATCCTGGCGCCCCTGATGGCGCCCATCGTCTCCCTCTCCATGGGGCTGATCCGTCTGGATCGGGAGCTGATGCGCCGCAGCGCCCGCACCGTCGCTCTGGGCACCCTGCTGTCGCTGACCCTGGCAGCCCTGTTTGCCCTGGCCATGCCTTTCGAACATCTGACCGATCAGATGGCCGCACGCACCCACCCCAACCTGCTCGACCTGGTCGTGGCCATTCTTTCCGGACTGGCCGCCGCCTATGCCTACAGCCGGGAGGAGATTGCCAAGAGTCTTGCCGGCGTGGCCATCGCCGTGGCACTGGTGCCGCCGCTGGCCGTCGCCGGCATCGGACTGGGCTGGCTGGATCTGCACATGTTCTCGCAGGCGCTGCTGCTGTTTCTCACCAACCTCATCGGCATCGTGGTGGCAGCCGGCCTGCTGTTCTACGTGCTGGGTTTCAGCTCCCTGAAGACCGCCCGGGCCGCCCTCGGCTACAAGCTGGCGCTGCTGCTGACCATTCTGATTCCACTGGGGATCAGCTCCTACAGCTGGTGGCAGGAAGAGCAGCTCTATCAGCAGCTCTCCCGGGTGCGCTCAATCCAGGTGGGTGATCAGCAGCTGCCCGTCCAGCTGGAGCGGATGCGCCAGACGGCTGACGGCCCGGTTGCCGTGCTGACCGTCACCCTGCCGTCCGGACAGGCCCAGCCCACACAGCAGGCCGTGCTTGCCGCATTGAGGCGGCAGCTGGGAACGGAACGTCCCATCGAAGTGCGTTTCGTCTATCGCTGAGGCCGTTCAGGCGTTCGGCGCCAGCCAGCAGGATGGCGAGGGCCGGAAAGTGCGCCTGAGGCCCTCATACCCTGCATGTCTTCTGACAACAGCGGGCCACACGGCCGTTTCCGTAAAGCAGGCAACAAAAAAGCCGGCGTTTCCGCCGGCTCTTGTCAGGCGCCTCACACCCGTCAGGATCAGTCATCCATGTGTCGGATGACCTCCTCGCCGAAGCCGGAACAGGACACCTCGGTGGCGCCGTCCATCAGGCGGGCCAGATCATAGGTGACCGTCTTCGCCTGAATGGCGCCTTCCATGCCCTTGATGATCAGGTCGGCCGCCTCGTTCCAGCCCATGTGACGCAGCATCATTTCGGCAGACAGGATCAGAGAGCCGGGGTTGACCTTGTCCTGACCGGCATACTTGGGTGCCGTGCCGTGAGTGGCCTCGAACATGGCCACGGTATCGGACAGGTTGGCGCCCGGCGCGATGCCGATGCCGCCCACCTGGGCCGCCAGCGCGTCGGAGATGTAGTCCCCGTTGAGGTTCAGCGTGGCGATGACGCTGTATTCCGCCGGACGCAGCAGAATCTGCTGCAGGAAAGCGTCGGCGATCACATCCTTGATGACGATCTCGCGGCCCGTCTTCGGGTTCTTGAAGCTGCACCACGGCCCGCCGTCGATTTCGGTGGCGCCGAACTCCTCTTTCGCCAGCTCGTAGCCCCACTCCTTGAAGGCGCCCTCGGTAAACTTCATGATGTTGCCCTTGTGCACCAGGGTGACCGAATCCCGGTCCTGATCAATGGCGTATTGGATCGCCTTGCGCACCAGCCGCTTGGTGCCTTCTTCAGACACGGGCTTGATGCCGATGCCGGACGTCTCCGGGAAGCGGATCTTGGTCACCCCCATCTCGTTCTGCAGGAAGTCGATCACTTTCTTCACTTCCGGCGTGCCGGCCTTCCACTCGATGCCGGCGTAGATGTCCTCGGAGTTCTCGCGGAAGATGACCATGTCCACCAGCTCCGGATGCTTCACCGGAGACGGCGTGCCGTTGAAATAGCGCACCGGACGCTGACATACATAGAGATCCAGGTTCTGGCGCAGCGCCACGTTGAGAGAGCGGATGCCACCACCGACCGGCGTGGTCAGCGGCCCTTTGATGGACACCACATACTCTTTCACCGCCTCCAGCGTCTCGTCGGGCAGCCACACATCCGGGCCATAAACCTTCGTCGCCTTCTCGCCGGCGTAGATCTCCATCCAGGCGATACGGCGCTTGCCGCCGAATGCCTTGTCCACGGCGGCATCCACCACCTTCCTCATCACCGGCGTGATGTCCACGCCGATGCCGTCCCCTTCGATGAAGGGCACGATCGGACGGTCAGGCACGTTCAGGCTGCTGTCTGCATTGACGGTAATCTTCTCACCCTCGGCGGGCACCACGATCTTCTCGAACGACATGCTTCGACCTCGTTGTTAAAATGACGGCCAATTTTACCATACGCCCTCTCATGAGCCGACTGCTGCTGTTCAACAAGCCCTATGGTGTGCTGAGCCAGTTCAGCGATGCCGACGGGCGCCCCACCCTGAAGGATTACATCGACGTACCCGGCGTCTATCCGGCCGGCCGGCTCGACCGGGATTCGGAAGGGCTGCTGCTTCTGACCGATAACGGCCGTCTGCAGCACCGCATCGCCCACCCGCGTCACAAGCTCGAAAAGACCTACTGGGTACAGGTGGAAGGCGCTCCCACGGAAGCGGAGCTGGAACCGCTGCGCCGGGGCATTCAGCTGAAGGACGGTCCCACCCGTCCGGCGAAGGTGCGGCGTATCGACCCGCCCGCGCTGTGGCCACGCAACCCACCGGTGCGCTACCGCAAGTCCGTACCTGACACCTGGCTGGAAATCCGCATCACCGAGGGGCGCAACCGGCAGGTACGGCGCATGACAGCGGCCATCGGCTTTCCGACGCTCAGGCTGGTGCGGGTTAGAATAGGCCGCTGGCGGCTCGGACGGCTGCAGCCGGGCGAATGGATTGAGCTGGAGGTGTGATGAAGGTCATCGTAGGGCTTTCCGGAGGTGTGGACTCCGCCGTGAGCGCCCTGTTGCTCAAGCAGCAGGGCTATGAGGTGGAAGGTCTTTTCATGAAGAACTGGGAAGGTGACGACACCGAAGACTACTGCCCGGCCCGGGAGGACCTGATGGATGTCATGGCGGTGTGCGACCGCCTCGGTATTGAGCTGCATGTGCGCAACTTCGCCCGGGAGTACTGGGAGCGGGTGTTCAGCTATTTTCTCGATGAGTACCGGGCCGGACGCACCCCCAATCCGGATATTCTCTGCAACAAGGAGGTCAAGTTCCGCGCCTTTCTGGATGAAGCCCTGCGTCTGGGCGCCGATCGCATCGCCATGGGCCACTACGCCCGCAACGTAGAGGATGAAACGGGACGCTTCCATCTGATGAAGGGACTGGATGCCAACAAGGACCAGACCTACTTTCTCTACACCCTGCAGCAGCACCAGCTGGAAAAGAGCCTGTTTCCCGTCGGCGGGCTGGAAAAGCCCCGCGTACGCGAAATTGCCGCCGAACATGGGCTTCCGGTGGCCGCCAAGAAGGACTCCACCGGCATCTGCTTCATTGGCGAACGCAAGTTCAAGGACTTCCTTCAGCGCTATCTGCCCGCCCAGCCGGGGGAAATGGTCACGCCGGAGGGCGAAGTGGTCGGCCGTCACGACGGACTGATGTATTACACGCTGGGGCAGCGCCGCGGTCTCGGCATCGGAGGTGGCCACGGTCGGGAGAACCTGCCCTGGTTCGTGGCCGACAAGGATCTGGAGAACAACCGCCTCATCGTGGTGCAGGGGGAGCACCCCCTGCTCTACCATGACGCGCTGATCGCCGGGCAAGTGCACTGGACGGCCGGCACCCTGCCGGAGAAACGCCAACTTCGCGCCAAGATCCGCTACCGGCAGCAAGAGCAGCCCTGCCGCATCGAGCCGCTGCCGGACGGGCAGCTGGCCGTGGTGTTCGACACGCCCCAGCGGGCGCTCACGCCGGGGCAATCCGTCGTTTTCTATGACGGCGACGAATGTCTCGGCGGCGGCATCATCGAACGGCGCTTCAAGCACGAAACGGAACTGGAGAACGCCCTGTGAACTACACGGATCAGGATCGGACCCTCGCCTTTGCCGGCCTCTATCAGGCCGTCAGGCAGGTGCATGACATCGCCGCCCACGGCAGGCTGCATCCGGACGCCTTCGAAACCAGCGTCAACAGCCTGTTCGTCACCGACCCGGAATCGACGCTGGACGTCTTCGGCGGCAGACTGGACAGCCTGCGCCTCGGCATCGAGACGCTGCTGGGGCAGATGCTGGGCAGCCAGCGCAACCTGCACATCACCCGCTACGCGCTGGGGCTGGTCATTCTGGCCAAAAAAGTCATGCAGGACGGTGAGCGGATGCAGCGCCTCAGCGACACCATCAAGACGGCCCGGCGGCAACTGGAGCATTTCGGCGGCATCAAGCGGCCGGTGCTGGAAACGCTGGCCCGTGCCTACGAGGAGAACATCAGTCCCCTGCAGCCGCGCATCCTGGTCAACGGCATGCCGGAATATCTGCAGGACAGCCTCAATGTGGTGCGCATCCGCACCCTGCTGCTGGCCGG
>JALVTA010000111.1 GCA_027036095.1 Thiotrichales bacterium
GGGGTGATGTACTCGCTTTCGATGCGGCTGAGTTCCGCAAAAGGCATGTTCTCAAGCGCGGTGTCCAGCTGTCGCAGTAGGTCCGGATGGGCTTTGTTGACTGCCATGCGCAGGGTGTAGCGCAGGCCGGTGTCACCCTTGAAGGCCAGCCGCTCCCCCAAGCCCAGCTGATTGAGCTTGGCCCGCGCCACGGGGGCGGGGTCCACGGTGAAATCCGCCTTGCCGCCGGCTACGGCCAGATAGGCGCTGCTGCTGTCTGGCGTTTCGATGATCCTGAGTCCCGGAATGCGCTGTCTGAGGCGCTCGGCCACCATGGAGCCGCGCTGACGCGCCACGGTCTTGCCGCGCAACTGCTTGAGATCAGCGATGATCGGCCCGTTCTTGGGTCCGATAATGACCAGTGGATAGGAGGCGTAGGGGCGGGTGAACAGCATCCACTGGCGCCGCTTTCGGGTCTGTATCGCTTCAGGAAGCACCTGGCACTTGTTGTTGCGCAGTGCCTTGAGGGACTGGGCCCAGTTCTCGGTGGGCCAGTGGATCAGACGGTACTGCTTGAGACGGTGGGTGACCAGCCACTTGAGGGTGTCAGGCGCCACGCCCCGGGGCTGTTCCCCGCCGTCCACATAGTCCAAGGGCGCCCAGTCCGGGTCATTGCAGAAATAGAGCGGCTTGGCCGCCAGCGACCAGGGACTGAACAGCAGCAGGCACAGCAGGGCGGTCAGGTGTCGTGACGGCATGAAACGGGGTCTCGAAAATCATATAAAACGGCATTTTAGCAGATCACTCAAAAATTTCGGGGGCATGATGGCGCAGGCTGCACCAGCGTTCGCCCGCAACGATGAAGTGATCCAGCAGACGGGTGTCCAGCAGGGCCAGCACCTTGTTCAGCGTGCGGGTGATTTGGCGGTCGGCAGGGCTGGGCGTTACGCTGCCGGAAGGATGATTGTGGGCCACGATGACGGCAGCGGCGTTATGCAGCAGTACTTGGCGGGCCACCTCGCGCGGATAGACGGCCGTCTCCGTCAGGGTGCCCATAAAGAGTGTCTCATGGGCGATGAGCCGATGGGCGTTGTCCAGGTGGAGCACCACAAACTGTTCCCGCTCGCTGCCGTCGAACAGGTGGCGCAGGAAGCCGGCCACGGCTTCCGGGCGGGAGAAGGGTTCGCCCTGGCGCAGCTGCTGTTCGAAATAGCGGCGCGCCATCTCCAGCGTGGCCTTGAGCTGTACATATTTGGCCATGCCCAGTCCCTTCGCCCGGGTGAAGGTGTCCAGGTCGGCCCGCAGCAATGCGTCCAGTCCGCCGAAATGGTTCAGCAGCTGCTGAGCCAGTTCCACCGCGCTGATGCCCGCGACCCCGGTACGCAGAAAGATGGCCAGCAGCTCCGCGTCCGTCAGCGCCTCGGGCCCCTGCCGCAGCAGTTTTTCCCGTGGGCGGGATTCGGCCGGCCAGTCCCTGATTGCCATTAGAATGCTCCGGAAAAGGATCAATCGGAGTATGGCATGTTCACCATTGAATTGAAAGTGCGCGACTACGAGTGCGATTTGCAGGGGGTGGTCAACAATGCCCGCTATCTCCACTACATGGAGCACGCCCGCCATGAGTTTCTGCAGGCGCGCGGCATCGACTTCGCTGCGCTGGCGGCGGAGGGCGTTGACCTGATGCTCACCCGGGTAGAGGTGGATTATCGCCGTCCCTTGCGGCCGGGGGATGTCTTCACCGTGTCGGTGCGGGTAGAACGGGTCTCCCGACTCAAGGTCTGCTTTGTGCAGGAGATTCGCCGTGCCGACGGCGAGCTGATGGCCAGCGGGCGCAACTACGGTGTAGCGGTGCGCAACGGCCGGCCCTTCCGCCATGTGCCGCTGCTGGCGCTGTCCGAGGCCTGAATACGAAAAACCCGCCGGATGGCGGGTCGGGGTCTGACGGGCGTAGCGGCCTCAGGCGCTGTGGCGCTGAGCTTCCGGCGTGATGTCGAGGCGCTTGCCGCGCACGCGGATGCGGCGCATCTGCTCGATCATATCGGCAGGCAGATCGGCAGGCAGATCCACAGTGCTGTAGTGTCCTTCGATGGCCAGGTTGCGGATCAACCGGCCAGGCAGCCCGGTCTCATTGGCCAGTGCGCCGATGATGTTGCCGGGCTGGACGCCGTCCTTGCGACCTACGGCCAGGCGCCAGCGGCGCATGCCTTCGGGGGCGTGGCGGCTGTGTTCCCGCTGCGCTCGTCGTGCGGGGCGGGCATCGTCGAAGCGTTCACGCACCGGCCGATCGCTGAGGAAGAAGGGCGTGTCGCCCTGCAGTTTCTGCGCCAGCCCTGCGGCCAGCTCCACCGCCGGGATGTTATGGCTCTGCTCTACTTCGGCGATCATGCGGGCATAGAACTCCGTGCCTTCCTGCTGTGCCAGTTCCACCAGCATCTGCTTGAAGCGTTCCACGCGGGCGGCGTTGATGTCCTCCACGCTGGGCAGGGGCAGCTGGGCCACCTTCTGACGGGTGGTGCGTTCGATGGCGCTGAGCATGCGCCGCTCGCGCGGGGCGACGAACAGGATGGCCTTGCCCTGACGCCCGGCCCGGCCGGTGCGGCCGATGCGGTGGGTGTAGGCTTCCGGATCGGTGGGGATGTCGTAGTTGATCACATGGGTGATGCGCTCCACATCCAGCCCGCGGGCGACCACATCAGTGGCGATCAGAATGTCGATCTTGCCCTTGCGCAGCTGGTCGACGATGCGCTCCCGCTGACTCTGCTGCAGATCGCCGTTGAGGGCAGCGGCGGCATAGCCGCGGGCCTGCAGTTTTTCCGCCAGCTGCACTGTGGCCACCTTGGTGCGCACGAAGATGATCATGCCGTCGAAGGCTTCCGCCTCAAGAATGCGGGTCAGCGCATCCAGTTTCTGCGCGCCGCTGACCGGCCAGTAGAACTGCTCGATGTTGGTGTTGGTGGTGGTCTTCTGGCGGATGACCACTTCTTCCGGGTCAGTCAGATAGGTCTGGGCGATGCGGTGCACTTCCTTCGGCATGGTGGCGGAAAACAGCGCCGTCTGCCGGGAGGCGGGCGTGTGCTTGAGGATCCACTCTACTTCGTTGATGAAGCCCATGCGCAGCATCTCGTCGGCTTCGTCCAGCACCACCATGCGGATGGTGTCCAGCCTGAGCGTGCCCCGCTCGATGTGATCACGCACCCGTCCCGGCGTGCCCACGATCACCTGCACGCCGCGCTTGAGGCTGCGCAGCTGGCTTTGAAAGCTGCTGCCACCGTAGATGGGCAGCACGTGCAGCCCTTTCAGGTGGCGGGCAAAGGCTCCAATGGCTTCGCTCACCTGAATGGCCAGCTCGCGGGTGGGCGTGAGAATCAGCACCTGTGGGTCGGTGGACTCGGTATCTACCTTTTCCAGTGCCGGGAGGGCGAAAGCGGCGGTCTTGCCGGTGCCGGTCTGGGCCATGCCCAGCACGTCCCGACCTGACAGAAGCACCGGAATGGCCTGCGCCTGAATGGCGGAAGGGGTTTCAAAACCGATCTCCTCAAGCGTGCTCAGCAGGGTGCCGCACAGGCCCAGATCGTTGAATGTGGTGTTGGTGTTCATGCTGTGTCCTCTGGATGAACGGGGCCGGCCGCGGGGTGTCCCGTGACGGTGCAGAAGTAGCGTCTGTTCGGCCCGGTGCGCGATGAAGTCATCGCAAAACGATGCGCACCTTGCAAGCCACATTTATCGAAAGGATAAGGAGGAGAATAAGGCAGGCATCACGTCAGGGGTGGCATCCTAACAGAAATGGCTTTGTGGAGCACGAAAATTCGCATGAAGCTTCGTTTGTTACAGAACGATAATAACAATGACGATAATAACAATGAAATTGGACAATCAATGGACATGATCTAATGAAACGTGCTGTAGCCGGGCTGGTGGGCTTATTGGTGTTCTGGCTCGCTATGGCTGTCTCGGCCGGAGAGATCGGCTGGTATTACGGCAGGCATTTTGAGCCGGGAGAGTGGCAGCATCTTTCCCAACTGGTGCTGCAGCCCGACCATGTATCGCGGCTGGATCTGCACCGGCTCAAACGGCTGGGTGTGCGTCCGTTGGCCTATGTGAGCGTGGGTGAGGTGGCCCGTGAGGCCGACTATTTTTCCCGCCTGCCAAAAGGTGCGCTGCTGGACGACAACACGATCTGGCGGTCTGTCCGGTTGGATGTGCGCCGGCCGGAGGTGCGTCGCTTCATTGTGGAGCAGCTGGTCGGTGGTGCGCTGGACAAGGGGTTCGAAGGCGTCTTTCTCGACACCGTTGACAGCTTCCACGCCCTGCCGAAGAAGGAGCAGGCCACCTTTCGGCAGGGCATTATCGAGCTGATCCGTGCCATCCGGCGGAAGGTGGGCAGAGGGGCGGTATGGCTCAACCGGGGCTTCGACCTGCTGGATGCCGTGCATGATCAGATCAGTGGTGTAGCCTTCGAATCCCTCTATCAGGGATATGACGCCCGGCAAGAGGCTTATGTCACCGTTCCGGAAGCGGATCGAAAATGGCTGCTGGAGCAGATCCGTCGCGTGAAGGCCATGGGTCTGCCGGTGGTGGCCATCGACTATCTGCCCCCGGAGCGGGCGGGCCGCGAGGCGCAGGCGCTGGCGCGGAAAATCGAGGCGGTCGGCGCGCAGCCATGGATTACCGACGCACATCTGACCCGCGTCGGCGTCAGCCATGTCACGCCGCTGCCGCGCAAGGTGCTGGGCCTTTTTGAGTCCCCCAAAGGTGAAGAAAGCTTCATCGACTCTTCCGAGTTACACCGCTTCGCGGCCACGCCACTGGAATACCTGGGCTACTTTTTCGATTATCAGCAGGTGGATGCGCCGTGGCCGGATGAAGATCCAGTAGGGCGTTATGCCGGAGTAGTGGTATGGGTCAATGGCCGCGCTACCCGTGTGTATGGCGCGCTCTGTGACCGTCTTGCCCGCTGGCAGAAACTGGGGTTCCCTGTGGTTTTCATGGGGACATTGCCGGATGAACCGGCTTGTCGGCAGGTGGCGGGCGTGGCATCAGCCGATCCTGTGCCGTCCGTTCTGCAGATTGGCAAGGTTGCGGCAAGTGTGGGACGGTTTGAAGGACGACTGCAACTTCGGCGGCTGGGGGTACAGCTGTTTGCACCCGCGCGGCAGGTTCGGATGGATGCCTGGCTGACACTCACCGATGGTCGGAAGTCGTGGCCCCAGATTGCCGTGACGGAGCATGGAGGATTTGCTCTGGCGCCTTATCTTTTTGAGGCGGCCGGGACACAGGATGAGGGAGACAATCTGTTCTGGCTGTTCGATCCGATGGCTTTCCTGCAGGCCGCACTGCGGCTGCCTCCTCTTCCGGCTGTGGATGTAACGACCGAGAACGGGCGACGCATTCTGCTGGTGCATATTGACGGTGATGGGTTTGTTTCCCGTGCCGAATTCGGTGATCACGCCCTGTCCGGGCAGGTGATCTTGGAGAAAGTACTCCAGCGCTTTCGCTCGCTGCCCCATACGGTCTCCGTCATTGAGGCGGAGGTGGCGCCGTGGGGTGTGTATCCCAAATCCAGCGCCGAAGCGGAGCGCATCGCCTGGCGCATTTTTCGGCTTAAAAACGTGGAGCCGGCCAGTCATACCTACAGCCACCCGTTTGTCTGGCGTCATCTGGAAGGCTTCAAGGGCTTGCAGGAAGATGAGTATGGCTGGAACCTGCCCATCAGGAACTACACGCCCTCGGTGCGCCGTGAGATCGACGGTTCGGTGGACTACATCAACCGGCGGCTGGCGCCGAAGGACAAGCCGGTGCGGGTGCTGCTGTGGAGCGGAGACTGCCTGCCCGGCCCGAAGGCGCTGGCACGGGTGGAGTGGCGTGACCTGCTCAACATGAATGGTGGCGACACCAAGCTGACCCGTTACGCCAACAGCCTCAGCCGGGTGTGGCCCATCGGGCGGCCCACCCGAGCCGGGGTGCAGATCTATGCCCCGGAGACCAATGAAAACAACTACACCAACCTGTGGCATGGTCCCTATTACGGCTACCGCCATGTCATCACTACCTTCAGACTGCTGGATGGCGCGCGCCGTCTGAAGCCCATTGACATCTACTACCACTTCTATTCCGGCAGCAAGGCTGCGTCGCTCAATGCGCTGCTCAATGTGTATGACTGGGCGCTCAGCCAGCCGGTGACGCCCATGTTCGCCAGTGAATACGCCGCGCGAGGGCAGGCGTTCTACACCGCCCGCTGGGTGAAGCTGCCGGATGGCCGCCTGCGTCTCTATAGCCACTGGCCGGTGCGCACGTTGAGAGTGCCTGCGGCGCAGCCGCAGCTGACTGGAGAGCGCGTGCTGGGCTGGAAGGTACATGATAAAGATCGTTACGTGCACCTTGCGCCGGGCCGCATCCTGACCTTTTCACAGGCCTCAAAGCTTCCGTCGGGTCCATGGCTTGAGCAAAGCAGTGCCGTGATTGATCAGGTGAGCGGACATGCGGGCCAGAAGCGCTGGACAATCCGTTTTCATGCCGGTCTTGTGCCCATGTTCCGGTGGAAAAATGCGGCGGGCTGCCGGGTGCACAGCAGCGAGTCGGGTTTGAAGATTCAGCGAAGCGGCGCTGCCCTGACCGTGCGTCTGCCGGCCCGCACGCCGGATGTAGAGAGGACGTTGACCCTTGCCTGCGGTCACTGAACGGGAGCATCTGATCCGCCCCGGCGGCTTGCTGGCCTTTACGGGCGTGGTGGCGGTGGTGCTCTATCTCCTGTTTCCGCGGGAGGTGGTGTTTACCTCCCTTGAGCAGATGCAGCGGGCCGATCCGCTCTCCATCGCCTATCTGCGCCTGCTGGTGCGCTCCTATCCGGACAACGCCGAGGTGCGCTATCATCTGGCGCGTCAGCTGTATCTGGCCGGAGAGCCTACGCGGGCACTGCAGGTGCTGCATGCACTGGGCCCGGAAAAAAGACTGCTGGCAAGCCCTCAACTGGCCGAACTCTATCTGAACATTCTACTGGACCGTCTGTATGCCGCCCGGTCAGCGGATGAGCGGCTCAGGCGTCGACACGCACTGGAGCAGGCGCTCAATCATATGCTGAGCGGGCCGCTGCCGGTCAAGGAAAAGCGACACATCGTCACGCCCCTGCTGCCCCGATTGAGCCTGTCGGCCCGCATGGAGACGGAACGTTGGCTGTTGCGCCATGCGGTCTCGCCCGAGGAGGCCGCACGCTGGCGCGTGCGTCTGTTTGCCCATCTGTGGATGGCCGGCCGCTTCAAGCAGGCCATGGCGGTATTCGACCACATGGCCGGTGCCGCAGCCGGGCGGGAGCGGAAGGCGTGGGGGCGATTGCGCGTGCGGTTGTGGCTGGCGGCTGGACGGCCTGACAGGGCGCTAAATGCCGCGCGGCAACTGGCCAGGACTTGGCCGAACGATCCTGCTGTGTTGCGACTGGCCATTGATGTCGCCCGGCAGAACGGGCGACTTGACCTGCAGCAGCGCTGGATGGAGTACTTGCTGCGGCTGCAGCCTCATGACCGACAGTTGGCCTGGCAGCTGTTTCAGGTGGTGCTGGGTCAGGGGCGGCTCAAGGCGGCGCTGGCACTGGTGCCGTATCTCGGCCCGCCTGAAAAGTTGAGCAC
>JALVTA010000112.1 GCA_027036095.1 Thiotrichales bacterium
TGGTGATGCCGCGCTCCCGCTCAAGGTCCATGGAGTCGAGCACCTGCGCCTGCATCTCCCGCTCCGACAGCCCGCCGCATACGCGGATGAACTGATCGGCCAGCGTGGATTTGCCGTGGTCGATATGGGCGATGATGGAGAAGTTGCGAATCCGTTCCAGCGGTTGGCTCATGGAAACCTTTATTTATTTTCGTGTGTCCTGTCAAAACCGGCCTATTTTACCGCCTGAGACGGGGCCTCCCCCATTTTTGGCGGGTCGGCCGCCGGCCGCGTCCGCATCAGGCCGTCTGCGCCCCGTTCTCAGGCGCCTTTTCGGCCAGCACATGGGTTTCTCCCTCGCTGCGGGCAATGATGACCGTGCCCACCGAGTCGGAGAAGATGTTGACGGTGGTGCGCATCATGTCCAGTAGCCGATCCACCA
The DNA here is from genome assembly GCA_027036095.1 of Thiotrichales bacterium. Classification (GTDB taxonomy): domain Bacteria; phylum Pseudomonadota; class Gammaproteobacteria; order Thiomicrospirales; family Thiomicrospiraceae; genus Sulfurivirga. Next base: position 422 of record JALVTA010000112.1, read on the forward strand.
CCAGCAGCAGGCCCACCGCCTCACCCGGCAGGCCGACGGCGACCAGAATGATGCTGATGGCCACCAGCGAGGCGGACGGAATGCCGGCCACACCGATGGAGGTGAGCAACGCCACCACCACGATGGGAAACTGCTGGGCGAAATCCAGATGCACTCCGAACAGCTGGGCGATGAACAGCGCCGCCACGCACTCGTAGAGCGCCGTGCCGTCCATGTTGACCGTAGCCCCCAGCGGCAGTACGAAGCTGGAGACGCGATTGGACACGCCCGCGCCCTTTTCCACGCACTCCATGGTCACCGGCAGGGTGCTGGCGCTCGAGCTGGTGGAAAAGGCGGTCAGAATCGCCGGCAGCATCACCCGGTAGTGTTTCCACGGGTTGCGCACTCCGCCCACATAGCGCAGCAGCAGTGGCATGACCACGAAAAAGTGTGTCGCCAAACCCAGCACCACGGTGAGGAAGAACCACCCCAGCGATCCGAAGGCGTCCAGCCCGGTTTTCGCCACCGCCGCGCCCACCAGCCCGAACACGCCCAACGGGGCAAAGCGCATCACCCAGTCGGTGAGCTTCATCATCACGTCAAACACGCCCTGCCAGAAATGCTCCAGCGTCTGACGGCCCGGGTTGTCGATCTTCATCATGAAGTAGCCGAACAGCAGGCTGAAGAAGATCAGCCCCAGCATGTTGGGCTGCGCCATGGCCTCGAACACGTTGGGCGGCACCATGCGCAGGAACACCTGGGCGATATCCCCCATGCCGCGCCCTTCGATCTTCTGCGCGATCCCGCTCGTATCCCCCAGCTGGGGCGGATTGTCCACGCCGGCGCCCGGCTGGATCAGGTTGACCAGCGCAAGACCGATGAGAATGGCAATCAGGCTGGTGGTGAGATAGTAGCCCAGCGTCTTGACCCCCAGCCGACCGAAACCGCCCTGACGGGCGATGGTGGCAATCCCGGTGATCATGGCGGCCATCACCAGCGGCACCACGATCATCTTGAGCGCATTGAGAAACAGCGTGCCGATGAAGGTGTAGATGCTCAGCCAGCTGATGCCCAGAAGGGTTTTCTCCGTGCCGCTCCACAGCCCCATGGCCACCGCCAGCACCAGAGCGATGAGAATCTGCCAGTGCAGGGCCAGTCGTGCAAAACGCTTGATCATGTTCCGGGCCTTCCGTTACATAAAACAAAAGGTAATTCCTGCTAAAACCGGACTAAAATTTGCCTGACTTCATCTGCTGGCGCTTCCCGTAAGAGATTGATCAACAAGGGAAAAAGATCCTTATCCCTATGGTTGAAGCGCCAGCATATTTCT
>JALVTA010000113.1 GCA_027036095.1 Thiotrichales bacterium
TGATCACCACGATTGAGGAGTCAGTATGAAACTGGTCACTGCCATTATCAAGCCGTTCAAGCTCGATACGGTGCGCGAAGCATTGCACGAGCTGGATATTCACGGTATGACTGTGACCGAGGTAAAGGGGTATGGCCGCCAGAAAGGCCACACCGAAATTTACCGCGGTGCAGAGTATGCCATTGAGTTTATGCCCAAGCTGAAAGTTGAAGTGGCTGTTAAAGCCGAGCTGGTCGACAGTGCGGTCGAAGCCATTGTGCAGGCCGCCCAGACCGGCAAAATCGGCGACGGCAAAATCTTTATCAGCCCCTTGGACAACGCTGTCCGCATTCGCACCGGCGAAAGCGGCGAAGAAGCACTATAACGAGGCACATGGAGGACACATTAATGAACGTTTTTAAGAAATCCCTACTGGCCATGACCGCATGGGGCCTGCCCATGCTGGCGCTGGCCGACGATAAGCTCAATGCGGGTGATACGGCCTGGATGCTTACCGCCACAGCGCTGGTGCTGCTGATGACCATCCCCGGCCTGGCCCTGTTCTACGGCGGCATGGTGCGCCGCAAGAATGTGATTTCCGTGGCTGCCGCCACCTTTGCAGTGACTGCACTGATGAGCGTCATCTGGGCCATTGCGGGCTACTCACTGGCCTTTAAGGGTGACGGCGCTTTCGTCGGCGACCTCAGCGCACTGTTCCTGAAGGGCCTGACGCCTGACAGCCTCTCCGGCACCATTCCGGAAGGCGTGTTCATGACCTTCCAGATGACCTTCGCCATCATCACTCCGGCATTGATCATCGGCGCCATTGTAGAGCGGATGAAATTCTCCGCCCTGCTGTGGTTCACTGCTCTGTGGTCGCTGATCGTCTACGCACCGATCACCCACATGGTCTGGGGCGGCGGCTGGATGGGTAACGACGGCGTGCAGGACTTCGCCGGCGGCACCGTGGTGCACATCAATGCCGGTGTGGCCGGTCTGGTAGCGGCCATCGTGCTGGGCGCGCGCAAAGGCTATGGCAAGGTGGCCATGCCGCCGGTCAACCTGGTTTACACCATGGTGGGTGCTTCACTGCTGTGGGTCGGCTGGTTTGGCTTCAACGCCGGTTCCGAGCTGGCGGCTGACGGCACCGCCGGCATGGCCATGGTCGTGACCCAGATCGCTACCGCCATGGCAGCGCTGGCGTGGATGTTCGTGGAATGGATGGCACGCGGCAAGCCCACCATGCTGGGCATGGCCTCCGGTGCAGTCGCAGGCCTGGTGGCCATCACCCCCGCTTCCGGCTTCGTCGGCCCCATCGGTGCATTCGCCATCGGTGCAGCAGCGGGCGTGATCACCTTCTGGGCGTCCGTCTACCTGAAGAAGGCGCTGGGGTATGACGACTCTCTGGACGCTTTTGGTGTGCACGCTGTCGGTGGCATCGTCGGTGCGCTGTTGACCGGTATCTTCTCTGCTGCGGCCTTTGGTGGCGCCGGCCTGAGCGATGCGGCCAACGGCAGCATCCTGAGCCAGTTCATCATTCAGGCGAAGGGGGTTGGTTTCACCATCATCTATGATGCCGTCGCCACTTTCATCATCCTGAAGGTGCTGGATGTCATCATGGGCCTGCGCGTTTCCGAAGAAGAAGAGGAAGAAGGCCTGGACATCACTCAGCACGGCGAGCAGATCTACGAATAAGGGCACACGCCCTTGCCGCCATGGCGTGGCATAGCGGCAACCAAGACCTCGTGA
>JALVTA010000114.1 GCA_027036095.1 Thiotrichales bacterium
GTGGAAGCGCAGTAATGCGTGAAGCTAACCGGTACTAATGACCCGTGAGGCTTGGTCATACAGCTCAAAAAGTGACCTGACCCGAAACCGGGCTGAATGCACAAAGAGATCTGTTCCGAACATCGGGAGGAAGCCAAAGCTTCCTCCCTCCCCAATTGGCTGGGGACCATAGCGGTGTGGAACCACCTGATCCCATCCCGAACTCAGAAGTGAAACGCACCAGCGCCGATGGTAGTGTGGGAGGTCCCATGCGAGAGTAGGTCATCCCCAGCCTCATCCATTCCAAACCCCCTGTCCCCACAAGGTCAGGGGGTTTTTTGTTGGGAAGAAGCCGGTGCACCGGTCGGTTGTTGTAGATTGGGATGTGCGCTGCGGCCTGAACTCTCTGCTTTCAGGTCGGCAGGCGGCTGATACGTTCCAGATGGGCCTTGAGCAGAGCCACAGCAGCCTGCTGTTCAGGTGTGGGCAGCTTGTTGTTGCAGGTTCGTGCGACAAGCGTGCTGTCCGGCAGGTGTGCAACGACAAGTGGGTACGAAGTGTGTCTGAGTAGCTGGGCACCTGCGGCATGTTCAATAAAGAAGGCGTGGCGGGTCAGCGTTACGGCTTCATCAAGTTCCTTGTCTGACAGAAGCAGCCAGTCGGACGGGGCCTCCCCTATTTTTGCAGGGTCGGTTTTTCCGCGCATCCAGTTGATGCCATTTTCCATGGCTTCTGTGAGCCATTTGGCATAGAGATCTTCAATTTCCACCAGAAAATGGGCGTTCTGAATGGCTTTGAAATCCTTTCCCAGCCATTCTGCCAGTTTCAGGGCATCGTCAATGAGTGCGTGCATCTGACGGCACTGTTCAGGGCGACAGGGTTGGCGTGCCAGGCTATGATGGAGTGGAGTCGCCACCAGTTCGGGAAAGTGGGCTGCAAGCGTCAGCGCCATGCTGTTGATGCGGGGAAGTTCCGCTGCCCTGTGCAGGATATTCTGTTCCTTCAGGCAGGTTTCCACCTGAGCGATCATTTCTTCGTCCATGCGGCGCAGCCGCAACCTCTGCAGAAAGCGCAGAGCGGTGCGTTCCGCCGGCCATCCCACAGAAGCGCTCATCAGCGTGCGAGGTTTGGGGAACAGTGTTTGAAGAGTTAGTTCATCCATGCCGTTGGCTGCGATGCGCCAGGCAAGTACCGGCATTTTTTCCAGTAGTTCAAGCATCTGAGGATAACGGGCGCAGAGATAGAGCAGACGCAGCTGGTGGGAGTGGGGCAGGCGCAGCAGGGTGTCGGCCACCCATTTTGGGATATGGCGGCGCCAGCGTTGCACGGCAGGGCGGGCGGGCCAGTGGAGCAAGGGCCAGTCGGGCAGTTCAGGGGCCGTGCCCTGCCAGCCGATGAGTTGGTCCCAGCCGGGCAGGCTGACGGGCATGAGCCCGGGATGGAAGGGCGTGAGATCTAAAATCAGCCGTTGGGCATCCTCATCCCAGAAGGCATGCTGGGCGAGCAGCCGCTGGAGTGCGGGCCGGCTGTCGCGCAGTAACCGTTGACGGATCAGGGAGGTTTGCATGGCGCATATTATAGAGGGCCTGTTTCAGGTTGCCGTGCCTGAGGGTTTTCCTGCAGTGTGGGCGCAAATTTCAGATGGACAGTTGGTGCGCGCGGCGGCTGGAGGCACCCCGGTCTGTGCGGGTGTACTGTCGTGGGAGATATTCAATCGCCTGCCGCTTGATCTGCAAGGCACACCTTTTCAGATCAGGGTGTGGGAGGAGACTATGACGATTCCCATGGGAGAAATGGTCAGTTACGGTGCACTTGCTGAGCGGATCGGTCGACCGGGTGCACAACGGGCGGTAGCGCAGGCGTTGAAGCGCAATCCCGTTATCTGGCGGGTGCCGTGCCACCGGGTAGTGCGCAGTAACGGGGCGCTGGGCGGGTTTGCGTTTGGTATCGCGTGCAAGGCGCAGCTGCTGGAATGGGAAAAGATAAGAATAAAATGAAATCCTGATGAATGGACTAACATGTTGAAACAAAAGGAGAAAAAATGCATTAGTTATTCATTATTCACCGATTAAAAAGTCTGATTTTCAATCTGGAGCGGTTGTCTGCATAGTAGTCAGGACATTTGCCTCGGGCAATGAAGATTTCACAACGACAAAGAGAGGACAACCGATGATGAAGAAGACCACACTGGCACTGGCCATTTCCGCGGCCACTCTGGCTGCTACGCCAGCTTTTGCGACCAATGGTGACAATCTGATTGGTTTGGGCGCCAAGTCCCGTGCACTGGGTGGCACCGGCATCGCTGCGTTCTATGGCGCGGAGAGCGCTTTGGTCAACCCCGCATTGCTGGCCAAGGGTAAAGCCAATGAAGTCACTTTTGCCGGCACGCTGTTCCGTCCGAGTGTCAGCACCACAGGGCGTGGCACCAGTCGTACCAGCAAGGCGGACAAGAGTGTGATTCCTGAAGTGGCCATCATGAATCCCATTAATGATAAAACCACTTTTGGTATTGGTATTTTCGGTGTGGCTGGCATGGGTGTGGACTATCGTGACTATGCTGATCGATTCAATGCGCGCACCAATCTACAGCTGATGAAGTTTGCACCTTCTCTAGCCTATGATGGTGGCCGTTGGGGCGTGGGGGCCTCTCTGGCTGTCATGTATGGAAGCTTGGATATTGGATATACACTTCGTGCAAGTTCTACAGCAGCTGTTGGTGCAGGTCCAAATGCAGGTAATACAGTCAATGCTGGCACCCCGGGTTATGCAACAAATCCAGCGGATGGCAAAAATTATCCACAGCAAGGCGGTATGGCCGGCGTTTCAGATGATTATGGCTTCGGCTGGCAGATTGGCGGCTACTTCGATATTACGGACAATCTGACACTGGGTGCGACCTATCAGTCTGCCATCAGCATGAAGTACAAGGATCAGATCAAGAATGCAGCTACAGATTTTGGTCTGGGGAGCAAAATCACGTCTGACACGCTGGAGCAGCCTGCGGTGTTGGGGGCCGGTTTGTCCTACAACATGGGCGGCATCATGCTGACAGCCGACTACAAGCAGATCAAGTGGGGTGATGCCACTGGCTACAAGCAGTTCGGTTGGGAAGACCAGAATGTGGTAGCGGTCGGCGCCAAGTTCACGACGGATGGCTACTGGTTCGGTCTTGGCTTCAACCATGCTTCTAACCCGCTGAAAAAGCAGAACCCGGCTGCACCGGGTGGCGCTGCTCTGAACACGCTGAACTACCTGATGTTCCCGGGTACGGTTGAAAATCACTGGACGCTGGGCGGTGGCTATCGCTTCACCAAGACTTTCAGCATGGATGCCGCCTTTACCTATGCTCCGGAGGTCTCCGATACTGTTCAGGCTTATGGCTTCGGTGCACCGGTTGGTCCTTTGAAGACCAAGCACTCACAGACAGGCATTACCGTCTCTCTGAAGTACGACTTCTGAGGAAAACTTCTGAGGAAAGTAGACAGGAGCTTTTTCAAGCCGCCTGCGGGCGGCTTTTTTGTGTCTGCCGTTCTGGCGTTTTTTCAGGACAACAAAAAAAGCCGGGCATCTGCCCGGCTTTGTTTTTGGCGTGAAATCGGGAGCGCTTATTTGATCGGCTTGATTTCCACGCGACGGTTTGCCTGGCGGCCTTCCGGTGTGCTGTTGTCGGCAACGGGGTTTTCTTCGCCGTAGCCTACCGCTTCGATACGATCAGCGCTGATGCCCTGCTTGACGAGGTAGGCCTTGACGGCTTCGGCGCGCTTCAGGGACAGCTTCTTGTTGTATTCGGCGCTGCCAGTGCTGTCGGTGTAGCCTTCAACGCGAATGCGCATGTCGGGATGTTTCTTGAGGTATTCGACCACCAGGTCCAGCTTGCCGAAGGCGTCATCGGACAGCTCTGCGCTGTTGGTCTTGAACAGGCCGCGGAAGACGGGGAAGGGCTCTTCCTTGGGTGCGGGCTGAACTTCGACCTTGGGCTCGGGCTTGGGTTCTGCCTTGGGAGCCGGTGCCGGAGCAGGGGCGGCCTTCGGCTCGGGCTTGGGTTCGGGCCAGCCTTCGCAGGCGGGGATGGCGGTTTCCTTGCTCCAGTGGATGGAGCGTACGCAGCCGCCGAAGTTGTCGCGCACGACGCGACCTTCGGTGTCAATGGCGTAGGCGTCGGTGCCGTTGGCCATGATGTCGCCCTTGGGCGCGGCGTAGGCGCTGCCAGCCAGCGTCAGCAGAGCTGTGGCGATGATCGTCTTTTTCATGAGCATACTCCTGTGAAATGCCTGTTTTTCAAGATGGATCATGCGGTCGCAGCATGATTTTCGTTGCAACATTCTATACTTTTGGAGACGGGAAAGAAAGATTTTATGAGCCGATCAGGCAGATTTGGGGGTGATTTTCTGGGTCAGCTTGGCTTCTCCCGCATTGAGCCGTGACAGGTCGCCGGGCAGGATGAGATGCGCGATGGCGCAGGTGGACAGGCGGCCATCCTCGTTGTTGCCAGTGAGCCAGCCGAGCAGCTCCTCAAGGCCGGGGTTGTGGCCCACCAGGGCGATGCGATGCCGGTCGGGCAGGTGGTGCACGATGTCCAGCAGGGTATCGAGGTCCGCTTCATACAGGCGGGGGTCTTCAATGATGTCCGGTTTGCTGTCCCAGTGGCGGGTCATGCGTGAAAGGGTCTGCTGCACCCGTTGGGCGGGGGAGGCGATGATCAGGTCGGGGATGAGGTCGTGTTCAGCCAGCCAGTGGCCCATCTTGCAGGCCTGTTTCTTGCCCTTGTCGGAAAGGGGGCGGTCAAAGTCTTCGAGGCTGTCGTCGGACCAGTCGGATTTGGCGTGGCGGATGATGAGCAGTTCTCGCAACGGGGTGCCCATGGTCAGTCGTTCACTCCATATTGCTGTCGATACTGGCGCATGGCGTCGATCAGCTCGCCGTATTCATGGCTGCGCCGGGCCAGGTAGTCGATGATGTCGTCGATGGTGACGATGCTGATGACGGGGATGTTGAATTCCTGTTCGATTTCCTGAATGGCGGACAGTTCGCCCTGCCCCTTTTCCTTGCGGTCAAGGGCGACGACCACGCCGGCGGGCCGGGCGCCTTCGGCCCGGATCAGATCGATGGACTCGCGAATGGCGGTGCCGGCGGTAATGACGTCATCAATGATGAGCACCTGTCCTTTCAGCTCCGCCCCCACGATGCGTCCGCCCTCGCCGTGATCCTTGGCTTCCTTGCGGTTGTAGGCGAACGGCGGGTCGATCTGATGGAATTCGGCCAGTGCCATGGCGGTGGTGGCTGCCAGTGGAATGCCCTTGTAGGCGGGGCCGAACAGTACGTCGAAGCCGATGCCGGAGGTGGCGATGGTGGCGGCATAGGCGCGGGCCAGCTGGCTGATCTGGGTGCCGGTGTTGATGAGCCCGGCGTTGAAGAAGTAGGGGCTCTTGCGGCCGGATTTGAGGGTGAATTCACCCAGCTTGAGAATGTCTGCGTCCAGCAGGAACTCGATGAAATGTTCGCGTGTCATGCCTGCTCCTCTTTGTCTGCATTGTGCATGAACTGTTTCAGTTGTGCAATTTCCGCCGGCCAGCGTTGGGGATCGATGGTTTCGAGGATGAAGGGGCGGCCGTCCCAGCGGGCATCCTGCATCAGCTGGCGGAAGGGTTCCCAGCCCAGCTGGCCTTCCCCAAGGCTGTGGTGTCGGTCCAGCCGGCTGCCCAGCGCCCCTTTGCTGTCGTTGACATGGAAGGCGAGCACTTTTTCCTGTCCCACGGTGTCGCATAGCTGGCGCATGACACCCTCGTAGTCGCCGCGCAGGTCGTAGCCCACGGCATAGGCATGGCAGGTGTCGATGCACACGCCTACCCGCTCGGGCTGTTCCACCTGTTGCATGATTTCGGCCAGCTGTTCGAAACGCCAGCCCACGTTGGATCCCTGCCCGGCGGTGTTTTCCAGCACGGCGATGACTTCCGGCACCTGTTCCAGCGCCATGTTGATGGCACGGGCGATGCGGGCCAGACAGGCGGATTCGCTGATCTGGCGCAGGTGGCTGCCGGGATGGAAGTTGAGCATGCGGATGCCCAGCTGGTGGCAGCGGCTCAGTTCGTCAATGAAGGCGTCGAGGGATTTGCGCCACTTGTCCTCTTCCGGGTGGCCCAGGTTGATCAGGTAGCTGTCATGGGGAAGGATCTGGCGGGGACCATAGCCAAGTTCCTGACAGCGCTGGCGGAACAGGGCAATCTGTTCATCCGTCAGAGGTTTGGCATGCCACTGGCGCTGATTCTTGGTGAACAGGGCGAAGGCGGTGGCGCCGATGGCATGGGCTCTGACAGGCGCTTCGGCCACGCCGCCGGCGGCGGAGACATGGGCACCAATGTATTTGGTCATGGTCATGGAGTCCTGTTGGCACGGTGGTTGCCAATAGGTTAGCACAGCGAAATGACTGACAGATTTTTGACAGGAGGTGATGTATGCCCATTGATCTATCACAGGTGGATCCGCTCAAGCCCAAGAAGGCGCTGCTGGAGGCAGCCATGGCGCACCAGCGGCGCAGCGCCATGCCGGAGGCCGATGTCCCGTCGGAGGAGATTCCGCCCGATCTCCAGTGGCTCGTGGAGGACAAGAAGGCGGTGCACGATCTGGTGCGCCAGATGGATGCGGCCATTGGCGAGCTGGCCCGTCAGCTGCGTCAGGCCGAGACCGTGAGCCGCAACGGGGGCAAGCAGCTGGAGAGCCAGCAGAAGCTGCTCTACAAGCAGATCCGCACCCTCAACGGCCTGATGAAGCGACAGATTGAGGCCTTTGAGCTGATCAACCGCAAGGTGGAAAAGATCCACATCGCCGAGCAGACGGTGCTGCCTCAGCTGGCCATGGGGCTGGTGGGCGGTCTGGTGGCCGGTGTTACCGTGGCCGTGACCCTGCCGTGGGTGCAGCTGCTGATGGCGCGGCTGACGCAATAGCCTGCTGACAGAGGGGCTGCGGCCTCTTTTCTTTTGCCCGACCGTGGGGCAGAATGGCGCTCATGAAGACGATGCAGCATTTTCCCGTGCTGGCCCTTGAGCGCCAGAGTGCGCCGGATGCGGACAAGCGGGTCTGGTGCCTGAAGCTGGCGTGTGAGGAGGCCTACACGCCCGGCGACTGGTTTCTGGTGCAGCCGATCAATCCGCCGCCGGTGGTGGAGGATGTGCTGCGGGCGCTCTCGCTCAGCGGGCATGAGCGGGTGACCTTGCGCCGTGTCGGTGAAGTGACCTCGGCCGAGGCGCTCAGCCGGCATCTGGAAATCACCCAGCTCGACCCTGCGCTGCTCAACCGCCTCAAGCGGACATTCGGCATCGGGGCGTGGACGGACCGCGCCGAGATGGCCGCCTGGGCCGCCCGACGCAACCTGCTGGATCTGCTGTGCGACTATCCCGAAGCCCGCGCGCTCGGGCTGGAGCTGCTGCCGCAGCTGTCCGTGCTGGCGCCCCGTTTCTACTCCATCGCCTCCTCGTGGCGGGCCACGCCCGGCGAGGTGCACCTGCTCTTTCGCGAGGTGGTGCACCATGTGTGCGACCGGGAACA
>JALVTA010000115.1 GCA_027036095.1 Thiotrichales bacterium
GCCATGATCGCGGTTGGTCTGCACCCAGCCATCCAGGCGTACCTTCTGGCCGATGTGATCGGTCGTGAAATCGCCGCAGCGCGTGCGTTGCATCATGAAAGAACCTCCGAAAATCGAGGCGCGGAGACTAGCGCCCGCCCGCCCCCATGCAAAGCGGTCAGGGGCGAACCTCCGCCGCCAGGGCCGCCGCCCTCGAAAGGGCCGCATCGGGCGTATAAAAATGCGGCGAGAAGCGAATGCCGCCGCGCAGGGCGCAAATCACCCCCTCGGCCATCAAGCGGCGATACAGGGCGGCATGGGCCTCGGCATCCAGGCCGGGCCTGCGCGCAGTCACGATGCCTGCGAAACGGCCTTCCGTCCGCGGCGTCAGCACCTCCAGCCCCGCCGACTCCAGAAGCCCCATCAAACGCCGGGCGCGATCCAGCACCATCCGCTCCACGTTCGCCAGCCCCACTTCTTGCAGCAGGGACAGGCTCGCCTCCAACACATGGATGCCCAGCATGTTCGGGCTGCCCGGCTCGAATCGCCGCCCGCTGGCCGCCGGCCGCCACTGCCGCGCCTCGAAATCGCCCATGCGCTCCACCATGTGCCAGCCGTGCCGGAGCAGTTTCAGGCGCGGGCGCAGGTCTTCGCGCACGAACAGCAGCGCGATGCCCTCCGGCCCCAGCATCCACTTGTGGGCGTCGGCCGCCACCACGTCGGCATGGCAGGCATCCACGTCCAGGCGCATGGCGCCCAGGCTCTGGATGGCGTCCACGCAGAACACGATATCCCGCTCGCGGCAGAAACGCCCCAGCCGTTCAAGGTTCAGCCGCAATCCCGTGGCATACTGCACCGAGCTGACCGACATCAGCCGCGTGCGAGCTGAGACCGCTTCCATCAACGCCGCCTCGGGATCGTCGCGGGCCACATTCGTCTCGTGGAGACGCACGCCACGGTCGGCCAGCGCTTCCCATGCCATTCGGTTGGACGGGAATTCGCCCGCCGGAATCACCACCTCGTCGCCTGCCTGCCAGTCCAGGCCCTGAGCCACGATGGACAACGCGTCCGAGGTATTGGAGGCCAGCGCCACATCATCGGGGCCGGTCGCGCCGATCATCGTCGCCAGCCGCTGGCGCAGCCCGCGCTCCACCTCCATCCAGCGTGGATAATCGGCCGCGCCGCGCCGCATGTTTTCCTCCGCGAAGGCGCACGCTGCCCTGGCAGCCCGGCGGGGCCAGACGCCCACGGCGGCGTGATTCAGATAGGCCAGTCCCTTCTCAAGCGGAAACTCGTCCCGCCAGGTCATGGTCGGCGCCGTGGCGCGTTTCCAGGCTCCCTTTCAGACACCGGCTGGCCGCAATGGGGGCAGCGTTGCAACGCGGAACGCTTGCGATCGGCCTCCTCGCTGGCGGTTTGCTCGTGCTCCGCCGCTTCCCTTGTCTTTTCAACCTGCTCCTCATGCAACAGCACACGCGCCTCCTCCTTGTCCAGGCCAAGATCGAGCCGCGTCGCCTCCAGCAACTCCTCTTCCTCGGGGGTGACGACATTGTCCTCCAGCACCTCGTGCGCCACCAGCCGGAAGGCCTCGGCGCGGCGCTCCAGCTCGCGGGTGAAGCCGCCGGCGATGATGCCGGCCGGCAACGCGGCGAGACCGATGCCCAGAATCACGATGATGCCGCTGAACACGTGCCCCCACCAGGTGACGGGCACCACGTCGCCATAGCCCACCGTGCTCAGCGTCA
>JALVTA010000116.1 GCA_027036095.1 Thiotrichales bacterium
GCACTGCGCCGATCTGGGCATCGGTGGCCTCACCCTGCATCAGCATGCGCATCAGCGCCTCCATCTCGGCGCGGGTGAGGTCCTGCCGGTCGATCAGTTTCTGTAGCGTGGCGGGAAAGTTCATCGGTTCTGCTCCAGAAAGTTGTTCAGCATGCGGTGACCCGCCTCGGTGAGAATGGATTCCGGATGAAACTGCACCCCTTCCACCGGCAGCATGCGGTGACGCACGCCCATGATTTCGTCAAAGCTGCCGTCCTCTTTCTGTGTCCAGGCGGTGATCTCCAGCTCATCCGGCAGGCTGTCGCGATCAATGACCAGCGAATGGTAGCGGGTGACGGTGACCGGGTTGGCCACGCCCTCGAACACCCCCCTGTTCTCGTGCCATACCGGCGAGGTCTTGCCGTGCATCACTTCACGGGCACGCACGATCTTCGCCCCGAAGGCCTGACCGATAGACTGGTGCCCCAGACAGACGCCCAGAATGGGGATCTCGCCGGCAAAGCGGCGGATGGCCTCCACCGAGATGCCCGCCTCGTTGGGCGTGCACGGACCGGGGGAGATGACCAGATAGTCCGGCTTCAGCGCCGTAATCTCGTCCAGCGTGATCTGATCATTGCGGTGCACCACCACGTCCTGCCCCAGCTCGCCGAAATACTGCACCAGGTTGTAGGTGAAGGAGTCGTAGTTGTCGATCATCAGCAGCATGTCAAATCCTCACATCAGGCGCAGGCCGGTTTCCAGCGCATGGCGCACTACGGCAGGTGGCGGCTGCAGACGGCTGTGAACCACCAGATCCACAGGCATGTCCAGCACCTCTTCCAGCTCGCTTTCCCATCCCAGCAGCCGCTGATACAGTCTGTCCGGTACCTCATCCGCCTGCACGAGAATGTCCACATCCCCGCCGCGTGCATCATCATCCAGCTGGGAGCCGAACAGCCACACCTGGGCGTTTTTCAGCTCCCGCAGCGGTGCTGACAGGGTGGTACGAATCATGTCCAGTTCCTCAGCGTTCAAGCGCATGGCTCATATACCGCGCCAGAGCTTCAGCGACAGTTTCCAATGTCGGTGCCAACCGAAACGCCTCATTCAGATGGGCGGCCTTGACAGCATGCTCATCCGGATACTCATGGGCGAAGGCATTACGCAGATCTCGCAGCGCATGCCACTGACGGCGTTCCAGAAACCCCTTGCGCTCCATCAGCTGCACTCGCTCCCGCGTGGACAGCGGACGGGCCGGTGATTCATCTTCATCCCACAGGGCGATCAGACGAAAAATGCGCTGACCGAGAAAATCCTGCAAATCCGCAAAGCGGGCACGGAAAGCATCCAGAAACATGCGCTGTTCCGGCGTCAGCGCAGCCGGATCAAACACCTGTTCATCCACCGGCAGCAGCGGCTCTACCAGTATCCGTGCCTCCCGCATGGCTGCAATCTGACGCTGCAGCTTGAGCAACGCCTGCGCATAGGCCGCTTCATTCACGGCCTGAGCCCCTGGCTGACAAACTCCGCCGCGCGGAACAGCGCGCGCGCCTTGTTCATGGTCTCCTTCCACTCCAGCTCAGGAATGGAGTCGGCCACCACGCCGGCGCCCGCCTGTACATTGAGGCGGTTGTCTTTCAGCACGGCGGTGCGGATGGCGATGGCGGTGTCCATGTTGCCGTTCCAGCCCAGATACCCCACTGCGCCGGCATAGATGCCGCGGCGCACCGGCTCCAGCTCATCGATGATTTCCATGGCGCGGATTTTGGGCGCGCCGGAGACTGTGCCCGCCGGAAAGGTGGCCCTGAGCACGTCCATGGCACTCAGGCCCGGGCGCAGCTTACCTGTGACATTGGAGACAATATGCATCACGTGGGAATAGCGCTCGATGACCATCTTTTCCGTCAGCTGCACACTGCCCAGCTCGGCGATGCGGCCCACATCGTTGCGCCCCAGGTCAATGAGCATCAGGTGCTCGGCGATCTCCTTCGGGTCGGCCAGCAGCTCTTTTTCCAGCGCCTTGTCCTGTTCGGGCGTAGCGCCCCGCTTGCGCGTGCCGGCGATGGGGCGCACGGTCACCTCGTCCTGCTCCAGCCGCACCAGAATCTCGGGTGAGGAGCCGACCACCTGATGATCGCCCATGTCCAGATAGTACATGTAGGGCGAGGGGTTCAGGTGGCGCAGAGCGCGGTAGAGATTCATGGCCTGCGCCTGATCGAAGGGAATGGACAGCCGCTGGGAGATGACCACCTGCATCACGTCACCGGCAAGAATGTACTCCTTGATGCGCTCGACGGCGGCCTTGAAGACATCTTCGCCGAAGCTGGACTCGAACTGGCTCTCCTCCAGATGCACCTCCAGCGGCCGGTCGTCCGGCACCTGCAGCGGCTGGCGCAGCCTCTCCTGCAGTTCATCCAGCCGTGCCTGCGCCCGATCGAAGCTGCCCGCCTCATTGGGGTCGGCATGGACGATAAGGTGCACCTGCCCGGAGAGGTTGTCGAACACCACCACCTCTTCCGAGTGCAGCAGCAGAATGTCCGGCGTGCCGATAGGGTCTGCCTTGGGCGCGGAATGAGCCAGCCGCGGCTCGATCAGGCGCACGGTGTCATAGCCGAAATAGCCCACCAGCCCGCCATGAAAGCGGGGCAGACCGTCCACTTCGGCCACCCTGTGGCGGCGGCGGTAGCTTTCGATCCACGTCAGCGGATCTCCCACCGTCTCCTCCGCCACACAGGCATCACCCTCGAACTGGCGCACCTGGTGGCCACGCACTTCGATCCGCCGCGCGCACGGCAGTCCGATGATGGAATAGCGCCCCCACTTCTCGCCGCCCTGCACCGATTCGAACAGATAGGCCCACGGCCCGTCCACCAGCTTGTGCCACACGCTCAGCGGCGTGTCGAAGTCGGACAGCACCGTGCGCACCAGCGGCACGCGGTCATGGTCGGTCAGGGCGTAGAAGGCGGCGGCGTCCATCGGTCAGGCTTCATCTTTTGCTTTGAGGTAGTCCGGCAGCTCGGCAAAGCTGTCGATAACCGCATCCGGCTGGTAGTTGCGAATGTCTTCACCGTGGTTGTAGCCGTAGCTGACGCAGATGATGTGGTAGCCGGCGGCGCGGGCGGCCTTCACGTCGGACTTGGAGTCCCCCAGCATCAATGCATGGTCGGGGGTCACGCCCATCTGTTCCGCCGCATACAGCAGCGGCTCCGGATCCGGCTTCTTGTTGGCGCAGGTATCGCCGCTGACCACCACCTCGAAATAGGGGCGCAGGTCCTTGTCCTCCAGCAGCTTGAGGGTGAACTGCTCCGCCTTGTTGGTCACGCAACCCAGGCGGTAACCGTTGTCGCGCATCCAGTCCAGCCCCTCGAACACACCGGGATAGACCCGCGAGCGCTGGGAGGTGTTCTCCCGGTAGAGGTCTTCGAAAATGGCCAGCGCCTTCTTGTACAGCACCGGATCCGGCTCGTCCTCCATGCTGTTGGTGAGCGCCCGGGCCACCAGCTTGGGCACACCGTTGCCCACCCAGTTGCGCACGGCGGCCTCGCCCCGTTCCGGCAGGCCCAGTGCCTTCATCATCTCATCGACGCAATAGGCCAGATCCGGCACGGAGTCCACCAACGTGCCATCCAGGTCGATGAGCACGAAATCGGGTCGGAACTTCTCCACGGTTCAGCCCACCTTGGCCAGTTCTTCGCGCATCTGCGCGATGACGGTGTCAAAGCGGTTGGGGTCGGCAGGATTGGCTTTGCCGAAAATGCCAGAGCCGGAGACGAAGGTGTCACAACCAGCGGCGGCCACTTCGGCGATGTTGTCCACCTTCACGCCGCCGTCGATCTCCAGACGGATGTCGTAGCCGCTCTCGTCGATACGCTGCCGCGCCTCCTTCAGCTTGCGCAGGGCGGACGGAATGAAGCTCTGGCCACCGAAGCCCGGGTTGACGGACATGATCAAGATCATGTCGATCTTGTCCATCACATAGTCCAGATAGTCCAGCGGGGTGGCCGGGTTGAACACCAGCCCGGACTTGCAGCCGGAGTCACGGATCAACTGCAGGGTGCGGTCGATGTGCTCGGAGGCTTCCGGGTGGAAGGTGATGTAGTTGGCGCCGGCGTTGGCGAAGTCGGGGATGATGCGGTCCACCGGCTTGACCATCAGGTGGACGTCGATGGGCGCTTCCAGTCCCTCGCGGCTCATGTAGTTGGCCAGTGATTCGCACACCAGCGGGCCGATGGTCAGATTGGGCACATAGTGGTTGTCCATCACGTCAAAGTGCACCACGTCGGCGCCGGCGTTGAGCACGTCCTTGACATCCTGCCCCAGCTGGGCGAAGTCGGCGGACAGGATGGAGGGAGCAATCCAGTTCTCTTTTTTGGCCATGGCAAATCGTCCTTTTACATTAAAATGATCCGTCGCATTTTAACACGGACGGGAAGCGCCACATGTCCATGCAATCCATCGCCGACAAAGGCAAGCGCGCCATACACCTGCTTGAGATCACCGGGCTTTTCGTCATCGCCCTGGCCACACTGGTCTCAGCCGGTCAGGACATTGCCACCATGATCAACCGCGGGCATGTCAAGCTGGCCGACCTGCTGATGCTGTTCCTCTACCTGGAAGTGCTGGCCATGACGGCCATCTATCTGGATTCCGGCAAGCTGCCCATCCGTCTGCCCATCTACATCGCCATCGTGGCGCTGGCGCGCTTTCTGGTGCTGGACATGAAGGAGCTGGACGCCACCGCCATGCTGCTGATCGCCGCCACCATCCTGGTGCTGGCGCTGGCTGTGCTGGTGCTGCGCTACGGCGCGCTCAAATATCCCTACAAGGAGCAGCAGGACCGCTGGAACAAACCGCCGCGCAGCGGACGCCGCAACGAGGGCCGTCATGCCGCGGGCGTCTTCCGCAAACCCGTTGACCACCGGAGCAGCGACCTATGAGCGCCGTGTTTGAAACCCACCTGACCAGCCTGCCGCTGCTCGCCCGCGGCAAGGTGCGCGACATCTATGACATTGATGACGATCACATGCTCATCGTCACCACCGACCGCATGAGCGCCTTTGACGTCATCCTGCCCACCCCCATTCCCAACAAGGGGCGCATCCTCACCGAGGTGGCGGAATTCTGGTTCAACAGAACCCGCCACATCATCCCCAATCATCTGGCGCCGGACGTGGACATCACCGCCCGGCTCACGCCGGAGGAGCGCAAGCAAATCAGCCGCCGCAGCATGGTGGTGAAAAAGCTCAAGCCCCTGCCGGTGGAAGCCATCGTGCGCGGCTATCTGATCGGCTCCGGCTGGAAGGAGTATCAGCAGACCGGCCAGGTGTGCGGCATACCGCTGCCCGAAGGGCTGCGCAAGGCGGACAGGCTGCCCGAACCCATCTTCACTCCCTCGACCAAGGCTGAAGTAGGCGACCACGATATCAACATCACCTTTGACGAGATGAAGCGGCTTGTCGGGGATGAACTGGCGGAAAAAGTGCGCGAGATCAGCCTGCGCCTCTACAAGGAGGCGGCGGAATACGCCCTGAAACGCGGCATCATCATCGCCGATACCAAGTTCGAGTTCGGCCTGGACGATGACGGTCAGCTGTATCTGATCGACGAGGCGCTCACTCCCGACAGCTCCCGCTTCTGGTCCGCTCGGGACTGGCAGCCGGGCACCGACCCCAAAAGCTTCGACAAGCAGTATGTGCGCGACTATCTGGACAGTCTGGACTGGGACAAGACCCCACCCGGCCCCGAACTGCCGGAAGAGGTGGTCAAGAAAACAGTGGAAAAATACGCCGAAGCCAAGGATCGCCTGATCGAAAACCCCGATGACTGAACCGGTTCCGCCCCGGCAGGGGCTGTTTGTCACCGGCACCGACACCGAAGTGGGCAAAACCTGGGTTTCCACCCATATTCTGCGTCACTTCCGTGACTTTTTTCAGCGCGGAAAAACCGCATCCGGCAAAAATGGTGGAGACCCCGTCTCCGTGCACGCCCGCAAGCCGGTGTTGAGCGGTGCCACCTTCGAAGGGCTGCGTCTGCGGGGCGAAGACGCGGTGCAGCTGGCGGCCGCCACCGGTGAGTCCATGGAGCAGGTGTGCCGCTTTCAGTTCGCCGCCCCCGTCTCGCCGGCCCGCGCGGCACGGGAAGCGGGCATGGACACCACCCTGCCCCGCCTGCTGGAGGCATGCCGGGCACCGTCAAACGGCTGGACTCTAGTGGAAGGCGCCGGTGGCTTTCTCTCCCCGCTGGGGTCGGACGGCAGCCTCAATGCCGACCTGGCCGCCGCCCTCGACCTGCCGGTGCTGTTGGTGGCCGGGTTGAAGCTGGGCTGCATCAATCACACCCTGCTGACACTGGAGGCGATCGAACGCCGTGGCCTGCGCTGTGCCGGCATCGTCCTCAACAACCTGCATGACCGTCGGGATGCCGACACCCATAAGGAAATGGCGCAGCTTGCTGGCTGCGCCATCACCCTCATGCCCCATGGACAACCGGGCCCGGACTGGGCCGACTGGCTGAATTCACTGGAACTTGTAGCTCAGACTCACACCCGCTGAGGTGGTGCTGGTATTGTCCGCGCTGACAAACAGGTTCACGCCTGCCTGCCTGGTCATGCGATACCCCAGAAACAGCGAGCCGCCGAACGCATCATCCAGCTGCTTGCTGGTGGCCTGGTTGTAGTCCAGCGACACCCCGGCGTTCCAGCTCTGGGTCAGCACCGCACCCGCGCCTACGGAAGCGTAGAAGGCGTCCTGATAGCCGGGGTTGTCGGACTTGCCGCCCTTGATCACATAACCCGCCGTGGCAAACACCGAACGGCCACTGCCGATGGTACGGAAATAGTCCAGCTGCAGGCGGGTGTCGTTGTAACCGGACGAGAGCCCTTTCGACTTGCTGCCGGTGGCGAATTTCTCCTTGACGGTGATCGTCCACCAGGGCTGCTCGGTCAGGTCATAGCTGAGCGACAGGGTGGTATCCCCCTGACCGGACTCAGCCTTCTGCCCGCGCGGCTTCACCTCCAGCCAGCTGCTGGACAGGCGCACGCCGAAGCGACCGCTCTTGAACTTGATGCTGAGCGGCACGGACTGAATAGTGGTGTCCGGTGCGTTGAGTGTGTTGCTTTGGCCGTCCACATAGAAATAGCCGGTGGACACACGCACGCTGGTATCAGCCGCCTGCGCCACACCCGCCAGCATCAGCGCCCCCGCCAGGGCACCCAAACGCATCTTCTGCTTCATCAAACTGCTCTCCCGATCAATCCTGATCTGTCAAAAGGCGCGACCCATGCCTCCATGAGCCGCGCCGCCTTGCATGGAAATGTATCACATATTTGCTTACTGACCGGAGGCAACATCTCCAGCCGGAGCGCCACCAGTCATATCGCCGCCATGCGCGCCACCGGCATTGAGACGATCCACCACATCACCGGTGCGGCCCCGCTGGCCACCCTGACCAATCCGCTCGCCCAGCCGGTCGGTCTGCTCAATGGCATGCTCATCGGCGTGCTCCATGCCAT
>JALVTA010000117.1 GCA_027036095.1 Thiotrichales bacterium
CGATGACCACCTTTTCCACATCCTTCATGGAGGGCAGGTCATACATGAGGTCGAGCAGCAGATGTTCAAGAATGGCGCGCAGGCCGCGGGCGCCGGTCTTGCGCTTGATGGCCTCCTGCGCGATGGCCCGCAGCGCCTCGTCGGTGAACTGCAGCTGCACCCCTTCCAGCTCGAACATCTTCTGATACTGCTTGACCAGCGCGTTCTTCGGCTCGGTGAGGATTCGCACCAGGGCATCCTCGTCCAGCGCCTCCAGCGTGGCGATCACTGGCACACGACCGACGAACTCCGGAATCAGACCGAACTTGACCAGATCCTCCGGCTCCACCTGCTCGAACAGCTTGCTCACGTCGCGTTCGGCATCCTTCGCCTTGACCTCGGCAGCAAAACCGATACCGCCGCTGGTGGCCACCCGCTGCTCGATGATCCTGTCCAGTCCCTCGAAGGCGCCACCGACGATGAACAGAATCTTGGAGGTGTCCACCTGAATCATCTCCTGATTGGGGTGCTTGCGCCCCCCCTGCGGCGGCACGTTGGCGATGGTGCCCTCGATGATCTTCAGCAGCGCCTGCTGCACCCCTTCCCCGGAGACATCCCGCGTAATGGACGGGTTCTCCGACTTGCGGGTGATCTTGTCGATCTCGTCAATGTAGATGATGCCGCGCTCGGCCTTTTCCGGATCGTTGTCGCAGCGCTGCAGCAGCTTGAGCAGGATGCTCTCCACATCTTCGCCCACATAGCCTGCCTCGGTGAGCGAGGTGGCGTCGGCGATGGCGAAGGGGACATCCAGCATGCGCGCCAGCGTCTGCGCCAGCAGCGTCTTGCCGGAGCCGGTCGGGCCGATCATGAGAATGTTGCTCTTGCTCAGCTCCACATCATCGCCGGCGTCGCCGCTGGCCAGACGCTTGTAGTGGTTGTAGACCGCCACCGACAGGATCTTCTTGGCCCGCTCCTGCCCGATGACATACTGATCCAGCTCGTGCTTGATCTCATGGGGCGTGGGCAATCTGTCCAGCGTCAGCGGTGCAAAAGCGTCACTGTCGCGCCCCTGACCCTCGAATTCCTCGCGCAGGATCTCGTTGCACAGCTCCACGCACTCGTCGCAGATGTAGACGCCGGGGCCGGCGATCAGCTTGCGCACCTCATCCTGGTGCTTGCCGCAGAACGAACAGTAGAGGTCCTTGCTGTCACTCATCTTGCGCTCCCGTGCGTGATGTGAGCACCTGGTCGATCAGGCCGTAGTCGCGCGCTTCTTCCGCGCTCATGAAATTGTCCCGGTCCGTGTCCTTTTCGATCTGCTCCAGCGGCTGACCGGTGTTCTTCGCCAGCTCGCGGTTGAGGGTCTCACGGATCTTGAGAATCTCCCGTGCGTGGATCTCGATATCGCTGGCCTGCCCCTGAAAGCCGCCCAGCGGCTGGTGGATCATCACCCGCGAGTGGGGCAGCGCATAGCGCTTGCCCTTGGCGCCGCCGGCCAGCAGGAAGGCCCCCATGCTGGCCGCCTGTCCGATGCACATGGTGCTCACGTCCGGCTTGATGAAATTCATGGTGTCGTAAATGGCCATGCCGGCGGTGACACTGCCTCCGGGTGAGTTGATGTACAGATGAATGTCCTTGTCCGGGTTCTCCGACTCGAGAAACAACAACTGTGCCACGATGAGGTTGGCCATGTGATCTTCCACCGGCCCCACCAGAAAGAT
>JALVTA010000118.1 GCA_027036095.1 Thiotrichales bacterium
GGGGATCGGCTTCCCGGGCCGGGTAGACGTCGGCAAAACGCAGCAGCGTCGCCACCGCAGGTGCCCGAATCAGCGCCCGGGCAGTATCCGCATCTACAGGGGCATGCAGCGTGACCGCAGGCATGAGGCAACCTCCATACGAAAACACGGATGGGCGTTGCCACCCATCCGTGTCGCATCACAAAATCGCGGCAGGCGCGCCATCACATGTTGTTGAGGATGGCGTCGCGCACGGCGTTCATTTCCGCCTCCACGGTCACCACCTTCGTGTCGGCACTCTGAGCGATGGCGGTGTCCGGGTCCTTCAGGCCATGGCCGGTCAGGGTGCACACAACGGTGCTGCCGGCCGGAATGCGGCCCTGCTTGATATCGCGCAGCGCACCAGCCACGGAGGTGGCGGACGCCGGCTCGCAGAACACACCTTCCGCCTGCGCCAGCAGCTTCTGCGCCGCCAGAATCTCTTCATCGGAACAGGCGTCGAACCATCCACCTGAAGCCTCTTGCAGCTTCCAGGCCAGATCCCAGCTCTGCGGGTGACCGATGCGGATGGCGGTGGCGACCGTTTCCGGGTTATCCACCATCTCGCCCTTGACGAACGGCGCAGAGCCGGCGGCCTGATAGCCCACCATCTTCGGACGGGTGCCTACGATGCCGTCACGGTAGTATTCGTCGTAACCCATCCAGTGGGCGGTGATGTTACCGGCATTACCGACGGGCAGGCAGTGGAAATCAGGGGCACGGCCCAGCTCCTCGATGATCTCGAAGGCCGCCGTCTTCTGACCCTGAAGACGGTGCGGGTTGATGGAGTTGACGATGGTCACGGGGGCGTGGTCGGCCACTTCCTTGACCAGACGCATGCCATCGTCAAAGTTGCCCTTGATCTGGATGACCACGGCACCGTGCATCAGTGCCTGCGCCAGCTTGCCCATGGCGATCTTGCCGTCGGGAATAAGCACGAAGGCGCGGATGCCGGCGCGGGCAGCGTAGGCGGCCGCTGCTGCAGAGGTATTGCCGGTGGAGGCGCAGATGATCGCACGCGCCCCCTCTTCAACCGCCTTGGTGACCGCCATGGTCATGCCCCGGTCCTTGAAGGAGCCGGTGGGGTTCAGCCCCTCGTATTTAACATACATGTCCACCTCGACACCCAGCTGGCGCGGAATGTGGTTGAGACGGATCAGCGGGGTGTTGCCCTCTCCGAGGCTGATGATACGGGTGTCGTCGTGAACGGGCAGCCGATCGCGATATTTTTCGATCAGGCCGGTGTAACGGGGACGGAAAGGCATGGTCGTGTCCTCTTCAGTTCAGTGTCTCGATGCGGATGCGCTGCACGCTGCCGTCGATGGCCTCCAGCGCTTCCAGACGGCGGATGGCCCGGTTCATGGCCGCTTCGGGCACCACGTTGGTGATCAGCACCACCAGAGCGTCACCGCTGCCGTCCTCACACGGTTCCTGATGCATGTGTTCGATGCTGATGCCCTCATCAGCCAGCGCCGACGAGAACTGCGCCAGCACACCCGGTGCATCCTTGGCCAGAAAACGCAGATAGCAGGCGCATTCAACCTGCTCCATCTCTAGCACGGGCAGGTCGGTCGTCTCCCGGAAGCCCAGCGCGGGCACCGTCTCGCCGCAGGTCATGCCGCGGGCCACGTCCACCAGATCGGCCACCACGGCGCTGGCGGTGGGACCGGCACCGGCACCGGGGCCGTAGTAGAGTGTCGGCCCCACCTGATCACCATGCGTCATGACCGCGTTCATGACGCCGGAAACGCTGGCCAGCAGAACATCCTTGGGAATCAGTGTGGGATGCACCCGCAGGGAGACTCCAGCATCCGTCCGGCGGGCAATGCCCAGATGCTTGATCTCATAGCCGAGCATGTCGGCAAAACGCATGTCATCGGCGGTGATGCGGCTGATGCCCTCGGTATGGACGCGGTCGAAACGCAGTGGCATGCCGAAGGCCAGCGCGGCGAGAATGGTCAGCTTGTGGGCTGCATCGATACCTTCCACGTCGAAGGTAGGATCAGCCTCGGCATAGCCCAGTGCCTGCGCCTGTCGCAGCACCGCGTCAAAATCCGCACCCGGCTGTTTCATCTCGGTCAGAATGTAGTTGCCGGTACCGTTGATGATGCCGGCCACCCAGTCGATGCGGTTGGCGCTCAGCCCTTCCCGCAATGCCTTGATGATGGGAATGCCGCCGGCCACCGCCGCCTCGTAGGCCACCTGCACGCCCCGGCGGGCGGCTGCGGAAAACACCTCGTCGCCATGTTCCGCCAGTAGCGCCTTGTTGGCAGTGACCACATGCTTGCCGTTCTCAATCGCCCTGAGCACCAGCTCGCGCGCCAGACCGGTGCCACCCATCAGCTCGACCACCACGTTCACATCAGCGGCATCAACCACGCTGCGAGGGTCGTCGGTCAGCGCAATGTCGCCCGTATCCACGGCGCGAGGTTTGTTCAGATCGCGCACGGCAATGCGCGTCACTTCGAAACGTGCATTGGTCCGCTGGCTCAGCACTTCGGCGTTATCCTGCAGGATCCGGAGCGTACCGCCACCGACCGTGCCCAGCCCCAGCAGTCCCAGCTTAATGGTTTTCACTTTCACCTCCTGTCTGCAAGACTCCATCCCGGCGGAACATGTCGCGGATGCCCCGGATGGCCTGACGGGTGCGGTGTTCGTTCTCGATCAGACTGAAGCGCACGTGGGTGTCTCCATAGTCACCGAAGCCGATGCCGGGCGAGACGGCCACCTTGGCATCCTTGAGCAGCTTTTTCGAGAACTCCAGCGAGCCCATCTCACGATAGGGGGCCGGAATGGGCGCCCACACGAACATTGTCGCCTTCGGCGGGGTCACCTCCCAGCCGATGCTGTTGAGCCCGTTGCACAATACGTCTCGACGCTGGCGGTACATGTCGCGAATCTCGGCCACACATTCCTGCGGCCCTTCCAGCGCCGTAATGGCGGCCACCTGAATCGGCGTGAACATGCCGTAGTCCAGATAGGACTTCATACGCTTGAGCGCATGCACCAGCGTAGGATTGCCCACCATGAAGCCGACACGCCAGCCGGGCATGTTGTAGCTCTTGGACAGGGTGTAGAACTCTACGGCGATGTCCTTAGCGCCCGGCACCTGGAGAATGGACGGCGCCTTGTAGCCGTCGAAGACGATATCGGCGTAGGCCAGATCGTGAATCACCCAGATACCGTGCTCTCTGGCGATGGCCACCACCTTCTCGAAGAAATCCAGATCCACCGTATCCGTGGTCGGGTTGCTGGGGAAATTGAGCAGCAGCGCCTTGGGCTTGGGCCAGGAATCGCGGATGGCCTTTTCCAGCTCGGCGAAGAAATCCACATCGGGCGTAATGGGCACGTGACGGATGTCGGCACCGGCGATGACGAAGCCGTAGGGATGAATCGGATAGGCCGGATTGGGCACCAGCACGGTGTCGCCCTGATCGACGATGGCCAGCGCCAGATGGGCCAGCCCCTCCTTCGAGCCGATGGTGACCACCGCCTCGGTTTCCGGATCCAGCTCCACGTCGAAGTTCTGCGCATACCAGTTGCAGATGGCCCGCCGCAGACGGGGGATGCCCTGGGAGACGGAGTAGCGGTAGACGCCCGGGCGCTGCGCCACTTCCAACAGCTTCTCCACAATGTGCTTCGGCGTGTCCTGATCGGGGTTGCCCATGCCGAAGTCGATGATGTCCTCACCACGGCGGCGGGCCGCCTGTTTCAGCTCGCCTACGATGTTGAACACGTAGGGCGGCAGGCGTTTGATGCGCTGAAACTCTTCCACTGAAGGTGCTTCCTTGGAGGCTTGTACCAAAAAGGCGAATAATACTCGAAAACGGGCCTGAATTCAGCGAAAATCCCGCACGGAAAAGGAGGCCACCGATGAAGTTCACCGAGCACAAGGACCCGTCCATCAACGTTGTCAGACGCATCGAAGACAACACCATCTGGGTCAACGATCAACCCCTGACAGGCAGCTTCTACATGACGCAACGACACCTGCAGCCGCAGTGGGATATCCGGCATTTCGACCAGCTGACCGAAGCACACCTTGAGGCCCTGCTGGCGCTTGATCCGGAGCTGATTCTGCTGGGCACCGGCGCCAGGCAGCACTTTTTGCCGCCCGCGCTGCAGGCACTGGTGCTCGGCCGCGGCGTCGGCATTGAAACCATGCGCAATGACGCCGCCTGCCGCACGTGGAACGTGCTCACCACCGAAGACCGTCCCGTGGTGCTGGCGGTCATCATGGACGGGAAAACCGCCTGACGGCGGCTACCGGCTGCGCTGCCAGTGCCGCCAGCGGCTGAACGGCACCACCGCCTTCCCGTGGCGGAGCTCGAAATAGAGTCCCGGCTCGCCCGTCTCCGGATTGACGCCCGTCAGGCCCAGCAGCGCCCCGGCCCGCAGCTTCTGCCCTGCCCGCACCCGGACCTGATACAGGTGGCCGTAGACGCTGACATAGCCCCGGTCATGACTGACCAGCACCACCCGCCCATAGAAAGGCAGCGACTGCACCGCTTCCACCCTGCCGTGCGCCACCGCATGCACGGCCGTGCCGATCCCGGCCGGATAGAAGACACCGCCCTCCATCGGGCGCGGCGTGCCTGACAGGGGTGAGCGCATGACAAGGGGGCGAGCTGTGGATTTGGCCGGGTGGGAAGCGTGCTGCACCGGGCGCCCTTTCAGCTTCAGCCAGCTGCCGGCACGAATCATGTAGGGCGGGTCGATACCATTGAGGTGGGCGATGGTGCGCCAGGGCACGCCACAGCGCTGGGCGATGGTGCTGAGCGAATCGCCCGGCCGCACCCGAACCCGGTCGCCGCACCCACCGCCGACCGACCAGCCGGAACCGGAAGACAGCGTTGAACCACAGCCGCTCAACCCGACTGCCAGCGCCAGAACAGCCAGCCCAGCAACAGTAAGACGAATGCCCATCCAAGGCCCTCTACGCTTGCTCGAATTCTTTCCGCGTGCCGCTCACCGCCCCAGCGCATCAGCAGGGCCACCAGCAGAAAACGGGCACCCCGCCCCACCACCGAGGCGACGAAAAAGGGCAGCAACGCCATGTGCATGGCCCCCGCCGTCAGGGTGAACAGCTTGTAGGGAATGGGCGAGAACCCGGCGGCAAAGACGATCCATACCCCATAGACATCGAAAAAGTGCTGCACCTGCATCAACCGCTCGCCATAACCCAGCGACTGCAGCCATGGCTGGAGCACATCCCACAGGGCGTAACCGATGGCATAGCCCAGCAGCCCCCCAAGTGCCGAAGCGAGCGTGGCAATCAGGGCAAAACGCAGCGCCTTCTGCGGCTGACTGAGCGCCATGGGCATGAGCATGACATCCGGCGGCACGGGGAAGAACGACGCCTCGGCAAAGCTCAGCAGCGCCAGATAGCGCGGCGCATGGGGGTGCCGTGACCAGGCAAGCGCCCTGTCGTAAAGAGGCGTAAACAGCTTCATGCGTCCTCCACGCCGGGGAGCATGGGCACGAAGCGCACCGGGCCGAGATCGTACTGCTGCAGTCGGTCGCCATGCCGCTCGATGCCCACAAGCCGCTGCACGGCGGTGCCCACCGGCAGGATCAGGCGCCCGCCGTCCGCCAGCTGTTCGATCAGCGCTGCGGGAATCTCAGGCGGACTGGCGGCAGAGAGAATGGCATCGAACGGGGCGGCCTCAGGCCAACCCCAACTGCCATCACTGACTGCGTAGTGGATGTTGTCCAGACCCAGTGCATCCAGTACCCTGCGCGCCCGCTGCTGCAACGGCGCGATGCGCTCCACCGTCCAGACTTCATCGGCCAGTTGCGCCAGAATGGCGGTCTGATAGCCGGAACCGGTGCCCACCTCCAGCACCCGCCGCAGCGGTCGGTCACCCTCCACCAGAAACTGGGTCATCAACCCGACGATGTAGGGCTGAGAGATGGTCTGGCCGTGGCCGATGGGCAGGGCCACATTTTCATAGGCCCGCCCGGCCAGCGCATTGTCCAGAAACAGATGTCTCGGTGTGACCCGCAGGGCCTGCAGCACCTTCGGGTGACGGATGCCTTCCGCCCACAACTGACGCACCAGCCGGTCACGGGCCCGCTGCGAGGTGAATCCCACCCCCTGATGGGCGCCAAAGGCCGGCGTCGGCCACTGCACCGGGGCGATCCGGTCAAGATCTACAGCATCTGCACCCATGACTGCATCCGCTCTTTCAGACGGTAGTGGGTCAGGTCGATCTGCAACGGGGTGATGGACACATACCCTGCCGCTACGGCATGGAAGTCGGTGCCCTCGGCATCGTCCGCCGCCGCACCGGCGGGACCGATCCAGTAGATGGGCAGGCCACGGGGATCCCGATCGCACACCACGGGCTCCGACCTGTGCCGCCGCCCCAGGCGGGTTACCCGGATGCCACGGATTGCCTCAAGCGGCCTGTCCGGCACGTTGACGTTGAGAATGGTGCTGGCTTCCAGCGCCAGTTCGTCCAGTCCCTGCAGAATGCGCAGCGTCCAATGGGCGGCGGTGTCGAAATAGGTATCCCCCACTAGGGACACGGCCAGTGAGGGCTTGCCGAGAAAGCGGCCTTCCGTGGCGGCCGCTACCGTGCCGGAATAGAGCACGTCATCGCCCATGTTGGCACCGGCATTGATGCCGGAGATGACCATGTCCGCCTGAAAATCGATGGCACCGTTGATGCCCAGATGGACGCAATCTGTGGGCGTACCATTGACGCTGAAGACACCCGGTTCCACTTCCTGCATCCGCAACGGGTTGCTCAGGGTCAGTGCGTTGCTGGCGGCACTGCGGTTGCGGTCCGGTGCCATGACCACCACCTGCCGTGCGCCCTGCCACTGTCGCAATGCCGCCGCCAGTGTGCGGATGCCCGGGGCGAGGTAGCCATCATCGTTGGAAAGGAGAATGTTCACGTTGTCCTGACGCACCGGATGTGATTAAGATGCGCCTATTCTATGACAAGCCTGCTGCACCATGACAGACAAAGCCCGACCGGAAGATGATGACCTCGCCCTGTTCCGTCAGGCCATGAAGGATGTGCGTCCGCTCAGGCAGCCGGCCAGGGTAACGCCTGCCCCACCCCGCCGGCACCGCAGGCCGCGGCCTGTCGTCCCCCCGGTCGAACCGGCTCCCCTGGAGACACCGCTGGGGCTGGATGACACGGATACCGACAGCTGGCATGTAACCGGGCTGCGGCCACAGGATCTGCGGCGGCTGAAAAAGGGCGGCTGGTCCATTGAAGCCCGGCTGGACCTGCACGGCATGACCTTGGAGGAAGGCGAACGGGCACTACGGGCCTTTCTTGCCCAGGCTCATGACATGGGGCTGCGCCACCTGCTGGTGATACACGGCCAGGGCTACAACTCGGAAGGGGGCCGGTCCGTGCTCAAGGC
>JALVTA010000119.1 GCA_027036095.1 Thiotrichales bacterium
CCAACTGATAGGTTTCTCCGTCCTTGGCAATTTCCAGCACCACATCCCACTTGCCCTTGAGCGGCAGTTTAAGGGTGCCGGCAAAGGTGCCGTCCGGCTGGCGTTTGAGCACGATCTGACCATCCTGACGCTTGTCGGCAGGCCGGTAGTAGAACAGCGTTGCCTTGTCCCCCACGATGGTCGCACCACTGTTGAGCACATAGATGCGTGCATGCACCGGTGCGGGCTCGTTCTGCGTCAGCAGCGGTATGCGAAGATCAAGCGCCCAACCCTTGCCCTTGAGATCTTTTTCCCGTCTCAGAATATCCGCCACGGACTCTTCTGCATGGTCCAGATCTGTCTTGACCAGGCCGGGGTTGGTGACAATGGCCATGTTGACCATGAACAGGTTGACCGACAACACCAGCACCAGCATCACCAGCCACCCGATAACGAAGGGATTGCGCCAGGGACGACTCCAGTCCTTCTTTTCACCACTCACTGCCGTTACCTCTTCTGTTCTGTGCCTGCCCATGCGCATGCACACTGTCCGGTGCCCATGCAGATGTGCATGCAGAAACGAAAAACCCCTGGCGCACACATGCGCCAGGGGCACCATTATACGAGCCACGTTCCTTCAGCGCTTGGGCCCGATGAAGACGCTCTCGTATGTCGTTCTGATCTCCGGATGGTTCTGATCCTGCACGATGATGCGGATCGGTGCCCGTCCATTCTTGAGCGCCGATTTGGGCAGCCGCACCCGCACGATCGCCTGACCGACGGTACCCGGTTCGACCGGAACCACGCGATCCGTCAGAAACACCAGCCCCTTCGGTCCTTCGACGGTGATTTTGGCCATCATCTTGTTGGGCGTCTTGTTGACGATCTTGACCGTGTACTTGTTCTGAATGGTGCCATCACTCATCTGCACGAACAGCGGGGCGCGATCGTGCAACGCCTTGACATCAATGGGTGACAGATGGGTCAGTTTCCACAGCAGCAGTCCTGCCGCGATGGTCATGACCGTAATGTAGATCAGCACCCGCGGCCGTTTGTACCACTTGGGCGTCTCCTTGCCGAGGAAATCATCGAGCGATGCGTAACGGATCAGCCCTTTGGGCTTCTTGATCTTTTCCATGATGCTGTCGCAGGCATCGATGCAAAGCCCACAGGTGATGCAGCCGAACTGCTGCCCGAGACGGATATCCACACCGGTCGGGCACACATCGACGCACAGATGGCAGTCGATACAGTCACCGAAATGATGGTCGGCCTCCTCATTGGCCCGTTGACGCAGCGTTTCCTGCACCTTTTTCTTCGCCGCGCGCTCATCCATGCCCTCGGCAAGGAACTGCTCCATCAGCTTCTCTTCCTCACCCTTGGCCTTGTACTGCTGAAGCAGCTTGCGCACATAGGCGTTGCGTTCCTTCATCTGCGCGCGAGGCTCGCCGCGGTCCTTGTCATAGGTGGGCACGATCGTAGCTTCATCGATCATGGCGCCCTGAATGCGCGCATAGGGGCAGAAGCCGATGCACACCTGCTCACGCATGAAGCCGGCAAAGAAATAGGTCGCCAGCCCCAGACCGATCAGCGTGAGCCACTCCCATTTGCCGAGATCCAGATGGAACAGGCGCTTCCACAGATCAAACGAATCGGTAAAGAAGGCCAGAAAACTGAATGAGGTGGCAAAGCCGATCAGCAGCCATACCAGATGCTTGGGCAGCTTGACCTTAATCTTCTCCCAGTTGAGTGGCTGCTGGTCCAGCTTGATACGCTTGGCCGGTGGTCCCTCAAATTTCTCCTCAAGCCAGGTGAACACATCCGTCCACACGGTGTGAAAGCAGAAATAGCCACACCATACCCGTCCGGCAATGGCCGTCACCGCCGCCAGCAGCAACGCGAAAAACAGCAGAATCATCGCCAGCACCCAGATATCCTGGGGCAGAATGGTGATACCGAAGAAGTGGAACTGCCGGTTTGGCAGATCCCACAAAATCGCCTGATGCCCATTCCAGCGCAGATACGGACCAAAGAACAGGGTCAGCCAGACACTGGCTGCAATCCACTTGAGCGTCCGGTAATGACCAGGAATGCGCTTGGCATGCACTGTCTTGCCCGTGTTGACAGGCAGAATCTCAACACCAATGTCTTCAAGCGTCTTCGAGTTGACCTCGTACTCATCGAGCAGTGAGGCCCGAGTTCCGTCACGATGCTGTTCGCTCATAAGTTCGCCCTATGCTACCTAAACGTTATTTATGGCAAATAATAAAAAAATTTAGCCGACCCTCATAACTAAAAAAGCCTATCACATGAGATAGGCTTTTTTAGTGGATTCATGATCAGGCCTTACTGATCACTGCCATCCTCACCTGTTTCACCTTCCATGCCCTGAATGGCCTTCCAAGCATAACCCACAAGCGCGACAACAGTCAGCACTACCGTCAGAATGGATCCCCAGAGTACCCAGTCGTTGTTGAGATCGCCCATGACCTATCTCCTCAGTGATTGCTTATGTTGTTATAAACGCTTTTAGGACAATTAAAGCACAAAACAAAAAAAGGGGGAATGTCGCCATTCCCCCTTTCCATTCAGAAGTTGATCATAATCAACTTTCCTTACTGGCCACCTCCCAGCTCATGCACATAGATGGCCAGACGCTTGACGTCCTTCTCACCCAGACGCGGCTTCCATGAAGGCATGACCGCACGACGGGTACAGTCGATCAGGTGACCATTTTTCTTCACGTTGACACCGTACTTGATGGTACGAACGACCGCATCACGCTGGGTCTGCTCGTTCATCAGCGTGCAGGAGCCATCGTTCACCGGCGCGAAACGCCAGATCTTGTCGGTCAGGTTGGCTGCACCGTTGGGCGCGACAGGCTTGCCGGTAGGACCGTGACAGGCCACGCACATGCCCTTGGCAAAGATTGCCTTGCCTGCGGCAACAGACGGATCATTACCCTTGCCTTCGGACAGCGCCATCACATAGTCAGCCACCTTTTCGATCTCATCATCGGTCAGGTTGCCCATCAGGCCACGGGCGGGCATGTTGCCCACGCGACCATTGGCAATGGATGCGTAGATCTGATTGATATGTCCACCCCACAGCCAGTCGTCATCAGCCAGCACCGGGAAGTTGGGGTTACCCATGCCACCTGCACCATGACAGGCCGCACAGTTGTCACCGAAGAGCATCTTGGAGGTTGCCACCGCATACAGCTTGAGATCCTCATCCTTCATGATCTCGCTCAGCGGCTTGGAGGCCAGCGCCTCCTCCTTGTCGGCGAACTTGGCCTTACGCCACGCCTTCAGCTCGTTGTAACTCTCCTGATACTCCTTGACCGCCGTCCAGCCTGCTACGCCCTTTGTAAACCCGTTTGCCAGAGGAATGGTCGGGTAGTAGATGGCATAGAAGACGATCATCACGAAACCGGCGTAGAACGCCAGCATCCACCACAGCGGGGGCGGATTATCCAGTTCACGGATATCCTCGTCCCAGATGTGGCCAGTATTGCCCTCATTGGGCCAGGGGTTGTGTCCAGCCATGTCTTTACTCCTCAGAATCTCTTAATCGTCGTCGTTCAGCACGTCATATTTCTGCTGTTCCAGACGCTTGCGACGTCCGGGGCTGAGCGCCCAGGCAAATGTGACCACAATGCCGATGAAGGCGCCCACCGTAATGATCACTCCAGCCCAGTCCTGGGCGGTCATCGCCGCCCAGTCCGTATGGAAGTAATCAGCCAGCTTACTCACGGTAAACCTTGCTGTCGTCCAGCTTGGTCATGGTGCCCAGCACCTGGAGGTAGGCAACCAGCGCATCCAGTTCAGTGGTGCACTTCTTGTCAGGGTTGGGGTTGCCATAGGTACGCAGGTAGTCGTCAGCCAGCGCAATCTCCTCATCGGTGTAGGGTACACGCAGCATACGCATAACCTTCAGACGCGCCTTCATATCACGCTTGCCTACCTTGATGCGGCCAACGTACTGATCCGTCACGCAACGTTCAGCCAGCCAGGGATAGGCAGGCATGACGGACTCGGGCACCATGTCCTGCGGACGCATCAGGTGCAGCTTGTGCCATTCGTCGGAGTACTTGCCACCCACGCGCGCCAGATCGGGACCGGTACGCTTGGAACCCCACTGGAACGGGTGGTCGTAGATGGACTCGGTCGCCAGCGAGTAGTGACCATAACGCTCACGCTCGTCGCGGAACGGTCGGATCATCTGGGAATGGCAGTACATGCAGCCCTCACGCTCATAGATGTCACGCCCTGCCAGCTCCAGCGGCGTGTAGGGGCGCATGCCATCTCCCGGCTTCCAGTCGGACTTCCAGTTGCCGTTCTTGTCCTTGTAGTACAGACGCTTGTCGGCAACCAGCTTGCCGTTTTCCATATGGAAGTGACGTTCCCAGACCAGCTCCGGGAACTTCTCGTTCTTCAGGTTGCCCCACTTGTCCGTCCGTTCGGTGTAGTCCACCGCAGACTTCAGGTAGAACAGGGGAACGATCTCCACGATGCCCGCAATGGACACCATGAACGCAGTCGCCAGAAACAGCCCGAAAATGTTGCGTTCGAGCTTTTCCTGGAGATTCTTGGGTTGTTCGTTGTGATCAGCCATGTGTCATTGCTCCTCAACTTATTTGGTATGGCAGGCGGGCACGAAGCCCGCCCCATGGCTTTATCAGACTGCGGCAGTTGCCGGCTGACGGGATTTTGCTGTCGCAACGGTCATGATGACGTTGAACAGCATGACCAGACCACCCAGCACGACAAACACGCCGCCCATGGTACGCATGACATAGTAGGGATGCATGGCCGCCACGGACTCGGCGAAGGTGTAGGCCAGCACGCCATACTCATCATACGCACGCCACATCAGACCCTGCATGATGCCGGATACCCACATGGCGACGATGTACAGCACGGTGCCCAGCGTGTGCAACCAGAAGTGCCAGTTGATCAGCTTCATGCTGTACATTTCGGTATTCCACATTTTCATGACCATGTGGTACAGGGAGCCGATTGCCACCATGGCAACCCAGCCCAGCGCACCGGAGTGTACATGACCGATGGTCCAGTCAGTGTAGTGGGACAGGGCGTTGACGGTCTTGGAAGACATGACCGGACCTTCGAAGGTGGACATGGCGTAGAAGGCCAGCGCCATGATCAGGAATCGCAGGATGTAGTCCGTGCGCAGACGGTCCCAGGCGCCAGACAGGGTCAGCATGCCGTTCAGCGCGCCACCCCAAGAGGGAATGATCATCGCCAGAGAGATGACCGCACCCAGAGAGCCGGTCCAGTCAGGTACCGCAGTGTACTGCAGGTGGTGCGCACCCAGCCACACGTAACCAAAAATCAGCGCCCAGAAGTGGATCACGGACAGACGGTAGGAGTAGACCGGACGCTGAGCCTGCTTCGGCACGAAGTAGTACATCATGCCCAGGAAACCGGCTGTCAGGAAGAAACCAACGGCGTTGTGACCCCACCACCACTGGATCATGGCATCCTGCACGCCACTGTACAGTGAGTAGGACTTATACCAGGTCACCGGCAACGCCAGACCGTTAACCAGGAACAGATAGGTCACGGCGATGAACAGGGCCAGATAGAACCAGTTGGACACGTAGACGTGCGGCACCTTCTCCTTGTCACGGGTGGCGATGGTCATGACGAAGACCATGGTCCACATCAGCCAGCCAATGGCGATGCCCACGTCGAAGATCCACTCCATCTCGTGGTACTCACGCGCCTGAGAAAGGCCGAACGCGATACCGATGATGCCGCCCACGATGGAACCGACCAGGATCAGCGCGGCCGCCCAGGCACAGGGCACGCACCAGAGGCGGTTGCTGTTGGTGCGCTGCACGGAGTACAGGGACGTCACAAACAGCGCCAGTCCGCCAAAGGCGATGACCACCGTGTTGGTGTGCACAACACGCAGACGACCGAAAGTGATCTCCGGAATGTCGAAGTTCAGGAAAGGCCATGCCAGCTCGGCCGCCGCATAGGTACCGATCAGCGTACCCGCCACGAATACGATGATGGCCAGCAACGTGCCGAACTTCAGCAGCCCGTATTCATACTTAGGCGTTGCAGAGTTCATGATGAACACTCCTTGGTTTCTTCTTGTTTAACCTTCACCCTCAAGACTTGCTCAAGGATTTGGGCATTCACTCAGGATTATATTGAGCCGTTTGCCCGCCACCTTGCGCATCCCGCCCGAAACTTGATCCAGAACAAGTTTCGAGCCGGTTCCAGAGAGCGACACTTTCTCAGAACACGGGGATTATCCTCCTAAAACAATATCAGAACAATACAACTCTCTTATATTGGATCATCATCATTTCTTATCCACTCATAAGTTTTTGCTAGACCGGCGCCTGCTGCCACTGTCCCCTTCGGGTTAAAATGTGCCGGTCACAACATGAGGGCCCGCCCATGCGCACAGCCAATGTGGAACGCACAACCCGCGAGACGCGCATCCGCGTCACCGTCAATCTGGACGGCAGCGGACGCTGCGAACTGGAAACCGGCATTCCCTTTCTGGAACACATGCTGGAGCAGGTGGCCCGTCACGGGCTGATCGACCTGTCCGTGGAAGCGGAAGGCGACCTGCACATCGACGACCATCACACCGCCGAGGACATCGGCATCGTGCTGGGCCAGGCCTTTCATGAAGCGCTGGGTGACAAGCGCGGCATCCGACGCTACGGGCACGCCTATGTGCCACTGGATGAGGCGCTCAGCCGCGTGGTCATCGACTTCTCCGGGCGGCCGGGGCTGTCGTTCCACTGCCGCTTCACCCGGGATGTGATCGGACGCTTCGACACACAGCTGGTGCAGGAATTCTTCCAGGGGTTCGTCAACCACGCCCGTGCCACGCTGCACATCGACAACCTGCGTGGCGATAACGCCCACCATCAGGCCGAAACCATCTTCAAGGCCTTCGGGCGGGCGGTGCGCGAAGCCGTCGAACCGGACCCGCGCATGGGTGATGCCATCCCCTCAACGAAGGGCGCGCTGTGATGAAACAGGTGGTTGTCGTCGACTACGGCATGGGCAACCTGCGCTCCGTATCCAAGGCGGCAGAGCAT
Source organism: Thiotrichales bacterium (assembly GCA_027036095.1). Taxonomy (GTDB): domain Bacteria; phylum Pseudomonadota; class Gammaproteobacteria; order Thiomicrospirales; family Thiomicrospiraceae; genus Sulfurivirga. The sequence goes on from JALVTA010000119.1 coordinate 7,073, forward strand.
GTTGCGCCCGCCGGCACCCGCGTGGTCGTCAGCAGCCATGCCGAGGATATCCGCAATGCCGACGCCATCATCTTCCCCGGCCAGGGCGCAGCGCGCGCCTGCATGGACAATCTCATCAACACCGGGGTAGAGAAGGCGCTGCGTGAAGCGGCACGGGAAAAGCCCTTTCTCGGCATCTGCATGGGCATGCAGGTACTAATGGACTACAGCGAGGAAAACGGGGGCGTGCACTGTCTCGGCATTCTGCCCGGCGAAGTGGCCCCCTTCCGCTTTCCCGACCGACCGGAACTGAAAATTCCCCACATGGGCTGGAACCAGATCGCCC
>JALVTA010000120.1 GCA_027036095.1 Thiotrichales bacterium
GGCGGTGGCCGCTGCAATCCAGTCGGACATGGCACCGGCCTCGTTGATGCCCTCTTCCAGCACCTGACCCTTTTCGGATTCCTTGTAATAGGCCACCTGATCCCTGTCCACCGGCTCGTACAGCTGGCCGGCGGGATCATAGATGCCGATCTGGCGGAACAGCCCCTCCATGCCGAAGGTGCGCGCCTCATCAGGAATGATGGGCACGATGCGGTCCTTCAGCTGCTTGTCGCGCAGCAGCGTGGAGAGAATGCGCACGAAAGCCATGGTGGTGGACATTTCGCGCTCGCCGGTGCCTTCCAGCATCAGCTTGAAGGCGGACAGATCCGGCGCCGGCAGCTTGTCGCCCCGGTCCTCGCGATGGGGCAGATAGCCGCCCAGCTCGCGACGGCGCTCGTGCATATAGCGCATCACATCGGAATCTTCCGGCGGGCGGTAGAAGGGAACGTCCTTCTCCAGCTGCTCGTCGGAGATGGGCACGGCAAAGCGGTCGCGGAAGTATTTCAGGCCTTCCAGATCCAGCTTCTTCTGCTGGTGGGTGGTGTTGGCCGCCTCGCCATAGGGGCCCATGCCGTAGCCCTTGATGGTCTTGGCCAGAATCACCGTCGGCAGGTCGGATTCCATGGCTGCCTTGTAGGCCGCGTAGATCTTGCGCGGGCTGTGGCCGCCGCGGGTCAGGCGGAAGATTTCCTCGTCGGTCCAGTCTTCCACCAGCTTGGCGGTTTCCGGATACTTGCCGAAGAAGTGCTTGCGCACATAGGCGCCGTCCTTGGCCTTGTAGGCCTGGTATTCGCCGTCAACCACCTCGCCCATGCGCTGAATCAGCTTGCCGGAGGTATCCTTGGCCAGCAGCTGATCCCAGCCGGAGCCCCAGATGACCTTGATCACATTCCAGCCGGCACCACGGAAGAAGGCTTCCAGCTCCTGAATGATCTTGCCGTTGCCGCGCACCGGCCCGTCCAGCCGCTGCAGGTTGCAGTTGATGACGAAGATGAGGTTGTTCAGCTTCTCGCGGCTGGCCAGGTGGATGGCACCGCGGGATTCGGGCTCGTCCATCTCGCCATCGCCCAGGAAGGCCCACACCTTGCGCTTGTCCGTCTGGGCCAGACCCCGGGCCTGCATGTATTTCATGAAACGGGCCTGATAGATGGCCATGATCGGCCCCAGCCCCATGGAGACGGTGGGGAACTGCCAGAAGCCGGGCATCAGCCACGGGTGCGGATAGGAAGACAGACCGTGGCCATCCACCTCCTGACGGAAGTTCTTCAGATGTTCATCGTCCAGACGCCCTTCCAGATAGGCGCGCGCATACATGCCCGGCGCCGTATGCCCCTGGAAGAACACCATGTCGTGCCCCTGCTCGGCGTCGGGGCCGCGGAAGAAGTGGTTGAAGCCTACCTCATACAGGGTGCAGCTGGAGGCATAGGAAGCGATGTGCCCGCCCACGCCGGTGTGCTTGTTGGCGCGCACCACCATGGCCATGGCGTTCCAGCGCAGGATGGCGCGCAGGCGCTGCTCCAGCTTCAGATCGCCGGGATACTTGGGCTGCTGCTCAACGGGAATGGTGTTGATGTAGGGGGTGTTGGCGGAATAGGGGGTATCGATGCCGAACTGGCGGGCCTTGGCAATCAGGGTGGAGATCAGATGCTCGGCCTTCTCGGTGCCTTCAAACTCCACCACGGCCTCGAGGGCCTCCAGCCACTCCTGGACCTCTGTCGGATCCTGGTCGATGAACTTCTCGCTCATATTCGTACCTCTTTGTCTGTCAGGCGCTTTTGGCGCCACGGGGCGTCGGGGCCGTCGTCACGACCCGCGCGGAAAACCGGCGTATCTTAACATGAAGCGGGCGTAATTCAGCTCATGGCGCATGACGCAGCCACAGGCGCTTCATGGCCTCTTCCAGTTCGGTAAGTGCCTGCTGATAGACGGAGCGCTTGAATTCCACCACCTCCTGCACCGGCACCCAGTAGTCCACCCAGCGGTAGCTCTCGAACTCCGGATGGTGGTGCTGATCAAGGCGGATGTTGGACTCGTCCCCCACCAGCCCCACCATGAACCAAATCTGCTTCTGGCCGATGCAGACGGGCCGGTTGTGGTGTCGGACATACTGGAGCGGCAGGTCGTAGCGCAACCAGTCGCGCGTGCGCCCCAGCACGCGCACGTCGGCGGGGTTGAGCCCCACCTCCTCCTTCAGCTCGCGGAACAGCGCCTGCTGAGGCGTTTCATTGGGGTGGATGCCCCCCTGGGGAAACTGCCACGCATCCTGATTGATGCGCTTGCCCAGAAACAGCTTGCCCTCGGGATTGACCAGAATGATGCCCACATTGGGCCGATAACCCTCCTCGTCGATGAGGGCATCATCCTCATCACGGTTATAATGCGCCGGCATTGTGTGCTCTCTCAGATTTTTCTTATCTATTCCAGCTATTGTAGGAAGCGGATATGGCGCTGGCAATTTTTGATCTGGACAACACCCTGCTGGCCGGTGACAGCGACCATCTGTGGGGGGTGTTCGTGGCGGAAAAGGGCATTGTGGACCCGGAAGAACACCGCCGCATCAACGACCGCTTCTACGAGGACTACTGCCGCGGCGAACTGGACATCCATGCCTATCAGCGCTTTGCGCTGGCCCCGCTTGTGGGGCGCGATCCGCAGGAGCTGGCCCGCTGGCATGAGGCGTTCATGCGCCAGTACATCGAACCGATCATCCTGCCCAGAGGGGTGGAAGCCATCGAAGCGCACAAGGCAAAGGGCGATACGGTGATGATCATCACCGCTACCAACACCTTCGTCACCGCCCCCATTGCCCGGCGGCTGGGCGTGGACATTCTGCTGGGCACCGAACCGGAGCAGGACGAACAGGGCCGTTACACCGGCGAGATCGTCGGCATCCCCACCTTTCAGGAAGGCAAGGTCAGGCGGCTGGAGCAGTGGATGGCCGACAACGGTGCCGATCTGTCCGGCAGCTGGTTCTACTCCGACTCCCACAACGACATTCCGCTGCTGGAACGGGTGGACAATCCCGTAGCTGTGGACCCGGACGACACCCTCCGTGCCCATGCGGAACGCAAGGGCTGGCCGGTGACCTCCTTCCGCTAATCCCGTCGCATCCAGCCGGCGATGCTCACCCGCGGCTGCCGGGTCGGCAGCACTTCGTGGGGAATCTCGCTGCTGATGAAGGTGGCCATCAGACCCGGCTGGGGCACAACCGTCTCCAGCACCGTCCGTTCATCCGGGCCGTAGAGCACCAGCTCCCCGCCCCACTCCGCCTCCCATGTCGGGTTCAGATAGAGCACCGTCGTCACTATGCGGTTGCTGCGGCCACGAAAGTTATCCCAGTGCCGGCTGTAATGCCGCCCCGGCGGATAGAGGGCAAAATGGGCCTCATAGTCGTTGATGCCCAGATAGAGCTGTCGGTTGAGCTGGCGGCGGTAGTCCGCCATGAGCGCGAGAAACCGCTGCTGGGCCGGGGTGCTGCCATCCAGCCAGATGATGCTGTCGCCCCGGATGCGGGTATCCACCTGATTGTCGGTGCCCCGGCCGATGGTGGCCTGATGCATGCGCCGGCCCGCGTAATGGTCCAGCGCCTCCTCATACAGCGCCTGCCGAAGCGCCTCTTCCAGAAAGCCGGGCACCAGTGCATAGCCCCGGCTGCTCAGCTGCTCGAACAGTTCATCTGCCGCCACTGCCCGCTCCATTACAATAGCCTCCATTCAGACCGAGGGAACCGACCATGTCAGCATTCCAGACACTGCGCCTGAAAAAGGGCGAAGAACGACGCCTCCGTCAGGGACACCTGTGGATATATTCTAATGAAATCGACACCGCCGCCACACCGCTCAGGCAGTTCGAACCGGGCGAGCCGGTCATCATCGAGGCCGCCAACGGCAAAGCACTGGGTACGGGCTACGTCAATCCCCACTCGCTCATCGCCGCCCGCCTGCTGACGCGCAATGTGGACACCGAACTGGGCGTGCGCTTTTTCAAGCAGCGTCTGCAACAGGCGGAAAAGCTGCGCACCCTGCACTTCAGCGCCCCCTATTACCGCCTCGCCTTCGGCGAGAGCGACTTTCTGCCCGGACTGGTGGTGGACCGCCACGGCGATGTTCTCGTCGTGCAGATGACCACCGCCGGCATGGAGCGGCTCAGGGAACGCATCATCACGGCGCTGGAAGCCCTCTATGACCCCACCGCCATCGTGCTGCGCAACGATCTGGACAGCCGCAAACTGGAAGGCCTGTCGCTGGAAGACGAAGTCATCAGCACCCTACAGGAAGAAGTGATCATCGAGGAGAACGGCACCCGTTTCATCCTCCCCGTTCTGGGCGGCCAGAAAACCGGCTGGTTCTACGACCACCGCGAAAGCCGCCGCCAGCTGCAGCAGCTGGTGGCCGGCAAACGGGTTCTGGATGTGTTCAGCTATCTGGGGGGCTGGGGGCTGGAAGCCCTCAACGCCGGTGCCAGCGAGGCCGTATTCGTGGAACGCTCCGAACTGGCACTGGATCATCTGGAGCGCAGTGCCCAGCTCAACGGTCTGAGCGAACGCATCACCCAGTATCAGGGCAATGTGTTCGAAGTGCTGCCCCAGCTGATCAGCGAGGGCGAGCGCTTTGACGTGGTGATCGTCGATCCGCCGGCCTTCATCAAGCGCAGAAAGGACTTCAAGGCCGGCAAGCAGGGCTATCAGCGCATCAACGAGCTGGCGTTGCGCCTGCTCAATCCGGACGGCATTCTGGTCAGCGCCTCCTGCTCCCACCACATGCCGCGGGAAGTGCTGCGGGAGCAACTGCAACGCGCCGCCCGCCAGATCGACCGCATGGCGCAGGTGTTCTTCCAAGGCGGTCAGGGGCCGGACCATCCGGTGCACCCGGCCATGCCGGAGACGGAATACCTCAAGACCTTCTTCCTGCGCGCCTGGCCGGGACAGTAAATCTCCCCCTCTCAGACGGCCGGGGCATTCCGGCCGCCCTTTCACCATCAATTTTTGCGTCCGTTATCTTCTCAACAGTAGAATTCCAGAAAGAAACCCCCTTGAGGAGGAGGCCATGAAACTGCGCACTCTGCACACCGCCCTGCTGTCTGCCATTCTGGCAGCCGGCAGCCTGCCCACCGCTGACGCCTGCACCCGCGTGCTCCATGTCACCAAGGATCACCGCTACGTGATCACCGGCCGCAACATGGACTGGTATGTGCGCTACCCCACATCCTTCTGGGCCTTTCCGCGCGGCATGGAACGCAGCGGCATGACACCGAAAAACCCGGCCAGATGGGTATCACGCTACGGCAGCGTCACCATCGTGCAGCAGGCCGGCGGACAGTACGGCGCCACCGACGGCATGAATGAAAAGGGACTGGTGGCCAACCTGCTCTACCTGACCGAAACCCAATACCCCAAACGGGATCCGACCAAAAAGGGCATCGCCACCTCCATCTACATTCAATACCTGCTGGACAACTTCGCCACCGTGGCCGAAGCGGTCAGGGCGCTGGAAAAGGGTGACACCCAGATCGTGCCCGTGCCCATTCCCAACAGCGACCACCTGCCCACCATGCACATCTCCATCTCGGATGCCACGGGCGACTCGGCCATTGTGGAATTTCTCAACGGAAAAATGGTCATTCACCATTCGCCCAAATACCAGGTCATGACCAACTCGCCCATTTTCGAGAAACAGCTGGCCTTGACCGAATACTGGAACGAAGTGGGTGGAGACGTCTTCCTGCCCGGCACGCGGCGTTCTGCCGACCGCTTCGTGCGAGCGGATTTCTACAACCGCCACCTGCCGGAGCCGAAAGACTATGACGAGGCCATCGCGGGAGTCATGTCCATCATGCGCAATACCTCCTCGCCATTTGGCGCACCCGATCCCAACAAGCCCAACATCTCCATGACCCAGTGGCGCGTCATTCACGACCAGAAAGGCCACCGCATCTTCTTTGAATCCACCGTGCGGCCCAATGTGGTCTGGGTGGACCTCAACAGGCTGGACTTTTCCAAAGACGCGCCCGTCAGGGCACTGGAAATGGATCAGAAAGGCCTCAACGGAGATGTCACTGCGCGCATGAAGACGACAAAACCCTTTGAATACGCGCGCCCCTGACACCCCTCTTTTCACCAAGGAGAAACCATGATGAAAAAGATCATGCAGTTCGGCCTGGCAGCGGGCTTCACCCTCTCCCTGCTGTTTGGCGCGGCCGCCCAGGCCGCCGATGCCGGTTCAACCGGCAAGAAGACGGTCGATGCCTCCGACCCCACCAAGATCTACTCCTTCATCGGCGTCGGCCCCCGGCACACCGCCTACACCAATGGCGAACATACCTGGGAGCTGCGCACCACGGGCACCCTGGCGCTGACTCCGCAGGACATGGCCGTCTTTGAAATCGGCTATGGCTAGCATGATGGCAACAAGGCACCGGGCGGCAACGATGGCGTGACCGACGGGCGCGTGCGCTGGTTCCACATCTTCAGCATGGACTACGGCAAGATGGGCTACCGGGGCTGGGCCACCCAGATTGATGCCCAGTTCCAGGGCAGCCTGAAGGGCACCAACGGCAGCAACAACCTCTCCCTCGGTGGTGTGGCCGCCTATGGCCTCAGCCCCAACTGGAGCCTGTTTCTGATGGGCAACCTGGTCAACAACTGGAACAAGGACTTCAAGGACCATCAGGGCGTCGGCCTCAACCTCTCCCCCTTGCTGGTTTACAAGAACGATAAGTGGTGGGATGGTGCCTATGTGCGTCTCTGGCCCACCTACACCCGTTTCGTCTCCGGCAAGCTGGACAACAGCGGAGGCGCCACCATGCAGATCAGCGTGGGCGGCCGCATCACCCCCACCAAGACATGGGTGGTTGTGGTGCGCAAGAACTACGACAAGGATCTCAACGGCCTGAAGAACGTCAACGATTCCGTGCTGGTGGCCGACTGGGACATTCTGGTCAGCCTGAGCACTTTCTTCTGAGCCGACAAGCGGCTCCGGCCGCCTTTTTCTTGAAGAAAAAGAAAAGCCCTGCCTTTGAAGGCAGGGCTTTTTTGAATTCTGGCTCCGCCGGCTGGACTCGAACCAGCGACCAAGAGATTAACAGTCTCCTGCTCTACCAACTGAGCTACGGCGGAATGCTGTGTGGTTCGCAACGCGAACAGGCGCGTATTATAAGGGCCGCCCATGCCGTGTCAATACTTTTTTGCCCGGGTAACGGAAGGAAAAATTTTCACCGCCTGAGGGTTTGACAAGCGCGCAGAAATGCCTAAAATACCGCCTCGTTGTCGCGGTTGACGTGGCAACCTGTCCTAAGCGTCCCGTTCGTCTAGAGGCCTAGGACACCGCCCTTTCACGGCGGTAACAGGGGTTCGACTCCCCTACGG
>JALVTA010000121.1 GCA_027036095.1 Thiotrichales bacterium
GGAGGCGATGACGCTGGCATCCTGCGCCTGCGCCATCGAGAACATGTGGCTGGCGGCGCGGGCCGAGAACCTCGGCATGGGCTGGGTGTCGTTCTTCGAGCCCGAGGCGGTGGCGCGCCTGCTGGCCTGCCCTGCGGGCGCGCGGCCGATCGCGCTGCTCTGCCTCGGGCCGGTGGACGATTTCTACGAGGCGCCGATGCTCGAGGTGGAGGGCTGGCGCGATCGCCTGCCATTGGAGGCCGTGCTGGGCGAAAATGGCTATCCGCCCAATCGTCAAGACACGGAGAAACAGAGGGAGGAGACATGAAGCTTCCTTGCGGTGGAGGAAGGAAAAGTCATTGGTCTTTGTGCCTTGGTGTCTTGGTGGTTTCACTTCTCATTCGGATTCCGGCGTTCTCGTGGCGGGAAGTCGCATGAAGGCGCTGATGATCCAGGGCACGGCCTCGGGCGTGGGCAAGTCCGTGCTGGTGGCGGGGCTGTGCCGGCTGTTGGCGCGCAACGGCGTGCGCGTCGCCCCATTCAAGCCGCAGAACATGAGCAACAACGCGGCGGTGACCGCGGACGGCGGCGAGATCGGTCGCGCGCAGGCGCTTCAGGCGATGGCCTGCGAGCTGGAGCCGGTCGTGGACATGAATCCGGTGCTGATCAAGCCCGAGGCGGACGAACGCGCCCAGCTCATCGTGCGCGGCCGGCCGGCCGGACGCCTGCATGCGCGCAGGTTCCGCGAGGATCGGCATGCGTTGCTTGCCACGGTGATGACGTCGTTCGAACACATGTGCAAGAGGTTCGACGTGGTGCTGGTCGAGGGCGCGGGCAGCCCGGCCGAGCCGAACCTGAGGCGCGGCGACATCGCCAACATGGGCTTCGCCGAGGCGGCCGACGTGCCGGTCTGGCTGGTCGGGGACATCGATCGTGGCGGTGTGTTCGCGGCTTTGAAGGGGACGTTGGATATGCTGTCGCCTTCCGAGCGGGCGCGCGTTCAGGCCCTGGTTATCAACCGCTTCCGGGGGCATCGGGCGCTGCTTGATGACGCACTGGACTGGCTGGAGCGGGAGGCCGGCAAGCCGGTGGCGGGCGTCATCCCCTGGATGGCGCTGGATCTGCCTGAGGAGGATGCGCCCTATCGCCATGCCGCGTCCATCTCGGCTCCCGGCGATGCCTTCTACGTGGCGGTCATTGCCTACCCGCGCATGTCCAACCATGATGACGTGGACCCGCTGGCGGCCGAGCGCGGCGTGGCCGTGCGTTTCGTCCGCGAGCCGGCGCGATTGCAGCCGGCGGATGTGGTCATCCTGCCTGGCTCCAAGCATGTGGCCTCCGACCTCGCCTGGCTTCGGGCGCGAGGGTTCGCGCCGGCGCTGGAGCGCCATCTGCGCCATGGCGGGCGCGTGCTTGGCATCTGCGGCGGCATGCAGATGCTGGGGCGGGTGATCCGCGATACCGGCGTGGAAGGTGGGGATGCGGAGGGCTTGGGCTGGTTGCCGGTGGAGACGGTCATGCAGCCGGAGAAGACGCTCGGGCGCGTGGATGCTAGGGCCGAATGGCCCGATAGCGTGCGCGTCACCGGCTACGAGATTCACCATGGCGTGACGGCGGGCTGCGATGCGCCGTTTCCGTTCGCGGCCCGCTCCTCGGACGGGCAGGCGTGGGGCACCTATGTCCACGGACTGTTC
>JALVTA010000122.1 GCA_027036095.1 Thiotrichales bacterium
CCACCAGCGGCTGCACCAGTTTGTGGAAAAAGGGCTGCGTCTGCCCCAGCTTGTAGCCGTGACGGATGGCACGACGGATGATGCGCCGCAGCACATAGCCGCGTCCTTCGTTGGAGGGCAGCACGCCGTCGGTGATCATGAAGCTGGTGGAACGGATGTGGTCGGCGATGACCTTGAGGGAGCTGCTGTCCCGATCCGCCGCACCGGTCACCTTTTGTGCCGCGTCGATCAGGGCACGGAACAGGTCGATGTCGTAGTTGGAGTGCACGCCCTGCATGACGGCAGCCAGCCGCTCCAGCCCCATGCCGGTATCCACCGACGGCTTGGGCAGAGGCGTAAGCGTGCCGTCGGCGTCCCGGTTGAACTGCATGAACACCAGATTCCAGATCTCGATATAGCGGTCGCCGTCCTCGTCAGGCGAGCCCGGAGGACCGCCCGGCACCTCCGGCCCATGGTCGTAGAAGATCTCGGAACAGGGACCGCAGGGGCCGGTGTCGCCCATGGACCAGAAGTTGTCCTTCTCGCCACAGCGGCTGAAGCGGGCCGGATCGACACCGATCTCCTTCAGCCAGATGTCGGCGGCCTCGTCATCCTCATGAAAGACGGTCACCCACAGCTTTTCCGGCGGGATGCCGAGCCGCTCGGTGAGAAATTCCCACGCGTAGCGGATGGCATCGCGCTTGAAGTAGTCGCCGAAGCTGAAGTTGCCCAGCATCTCGAAGAAGGTGTGGTGGCGGGCGGTGTAGCCGACATTTTCCAGATCGTTGTGCTTGCCCCCGGCGCGGATGCAGCGCTGCACGGAACAGGCGCGGGAATAGGGACGCTTGTCCAGGCCGAGGAACACGTCCTTGAACTGCACCATGCCCGCATTGGTAAACAGCAGCGTCGGGTCGTTGGCCGGCACCACGGGCGAGGAGTGAACCGGCGTGTGCCCCTGCTCCACAAAGTAGTCGATAAAGGCCTGACGCAGCTGCGCCGTGCTCATGTTCTGCATTGCATGCACCCTTGTAAGCTATTCTTCAAACGCACTCCAGCACTGGGCGCTGGTGAAGCCGCGCCCCTGCAGAAAACGCAGACGCCGCGCCACCTCCTTCGGGTCGCGCGGCCGTTCGGTCGTACCGAATTTCTTTCTCAGCGCCTCGCGGGCAGTCTCAACCCAGGCGCCTTCCCCCACCGCCGCCAGCGCCTCCTCCAGCCGCCAGGCCTCATCCAGCCGGCCAGCCAGTCTGTGGCGGATCTTGGCCGGGCCATCCCCCCGGGCACGATATTGATCCACTGCGCTGTCGACAAAGCGCTGCTCGTCCAGCCAGCCGCGCTCGCTCAGGGCATCCAGCAGGACCTCGATCTGTTCGCCGTTCTCGGGAAAACGCTGCAGCAGGCGTTCACGCAGTTCGGCCCGGCCATAGTCACGCCGGGCCAGCAGGGTGACCGCCCGGTTTTCCAGCTCGGCCGCGCGGCTCATGCCCCGTCGGCGGCCGCCTCGTCTACGGATGCGCTGTTCGGCAGCAGTTTTGCCCGCAGCTGGCGCTCGATCTCCTCGGCCACCTCCGGATGCTCCTTGAGCCACTGGCGGGTATTTTCCTTGCCCTGGCCGATCTTGTCGCCATTGTAGCTGTACCAGGCGCCCGCCTTCTGGATCAGCCCGTGCTCCACGCCCAGGTCGATGATCTCGCCCAGGCGGGAGATGCCCTCGCCATAGAGAATTTCGAAGCGGGCTTCCTTGAACGGCGGCGCCAGCTTGTTCTTGACCACCTTGACCTTGGTCTCGTTGCCGATGACCTCGTCGCGGTTCTTGATGGCGCCGATGCGGCGGATGTCCATGCGCACGGAGCTGTAGAACTTGAGCGCGTTACCACCGGTGGTGGTCTCCGGATTGCCGAACATGACCCCGATCTTCATGCGGATCTGGTTGATGAAGATCACCAGCGTGTTGGTACGCTTGATGTTGGCCGTCAGCTTGCGCAGCGCCTGGCTCATCAGGCGGGCCTGCAGCCCCACGTGGGCATCCCCCATCTCGCCTTCGATCTCGGCCTTGGGCGTCAGGGCCGCCACCGAGTCGATGACGACGATATCCACCGCGCCGGAGCGCACCAGCATGTCGGCGATCTCCAGCGCCTGTTCGCCGGTGTCCGGCTGGGAGACGAGCAGGTTGTCGATATCCACACCCAGCTTTTCCGCATAGACCGGGTCCAGTGCGTGCTCGGCGTCAATGAAGGCAGCGGTGCCGCCCTGCTTCTGCGCTTCGGCAATGGCATGCAGCGTCAGCGTGGTCTTGCCGGAGGACTCGGGGCCGTAGATCTCCACGATGCGCCCCTTGGGCAGCCCGCCAATGCCCAGCGCGATGTCCAGCCCGAGCGAGCCGGTGGAGATGGTCTCCACATTCTGGGCCACCGGGTTGTCCCCCAGACGCATGACCGAGCCCTTGCCATACTGGCGTTCGATCTGTCCCAGCGCCGCCTGCAGCGCCTTGCGCTTCTGCTCGTCCATTGCCGCTCTCCTCAAAATCCGAACCGTTTATTATGACACACCCGCATCTTCGCCTTCCAGCAGTCGGGTGACCAGCTCGCCATAGCCGTCACGATAGGTGGGATAGCGCAGCTCGAAGCCAGTGCTGCGGATGCGCCGGTTGCTGATGCGCTTGTTGGCGCGCTGCTGCCGCGCCGTCTCGGTCGGCTCCCGGTGCTCCACCTCGAGCGGCACGCTCAGCTGCTCCGCCAGCCACTCATAGACCTCACACAGCAGCGCCGGTTCGTCATCCACGCCCACATAGAGGCTGTCCGGCGCCTCCAGATTGCGGATGTGCGCCAGCATGCGGGCCGCATCCACCACATGGATGCGGTTGCTGTAGACCCCTTCCATGCAATGGGCCTTACCCGCCAGCACCATGTCGATCAGATGCGCGCGTCCCGGGCCGTAGATGCCGCCGAAACGCACCACCGTGGCCGGCAGGCCGCTCTCCAGCGCCAGCGTCTCGGCTTCCAGCAGCGTGCGGGTGGCGAAATTGCGCCCTTCGACCGGCGAGTCCTCGTCCACCCACTCCCCTTCACTCTGGCCGAACACCGAAGTGCTGGAGACGAACACGTAGCGTCTGACAGGGTGCCCCCTGAGCAGCTCGATGAAATGCCGTTGCGCCGAAACATAGGCCCGATAGTAAGACACATCATCATGGCGATCCGGCGAGAGAATGAAGAAGGCATACTCTACCGGCTCAGGCAGACTGATCGATGCACGCTCCGCCGCAGCCAGATCCACTGCTACAGGGGTGACATGTTCCGGCAGGCTCTCCACATGCCGCTTAAGCCCGATGATGCGGTCCCCCTGCTCGCCAAGCAGTGCCGCCAGCCGGCATCCCAGATCACCACATCCTGCAATTGCTACCGTCGCCATGGTCTTTCCACTCACGGATGAAACGAAGGCAGACTATGCCCGATCTGCCGGCAAAAGAAAAGCGTCACGGCGTGACAAAATGCGCATCCAGCGCCTCGCACAGCACATGGGCGAGGAAAGCGTGCGCCTCCTGCACCCGTGCCGTCTCCCGCTCCGGCACGGCCAGCACGATGTCGGCCGTTTCGGTGATGCGATTGGGCCCTGCACCTGTCAGCCCCACCGTGGTGGCGCCGATCTCGCGCGCTGCCATCAGCCCGCGCACGACATTCTCGCTGTTGCCGGAGGTGGACAGGCCCACCACCACGTCTTCGGGACGGGCCAGCGCCTCCACCTGCCGGGCGAAGACCGTATCGAACTCGAAATCGTTTGGATGCGCGGTCAGAATGGAGGTGTCGGTGGTCAGCGCGATGGAGGCCAGGGGCCGGCGCGTCTTCACATAGCGCACCACAAGCTCGGCGGCCATGTGCTGGGCGTCCGCCGCGCTGCCGCCATTGCCGAACCACAGCACTTTGCCTCCCTGTTCCAGGGAGGCGGTCACCGCATTGATCCACTGTTGCAGCGGTGCTTCCAGCGGCCCCAGCCGTGCCATCATCGCCTGGTGGCGCATCAGCGCCTGTTGAAAGATACTCATGCCTGCTCCCGGATGCGGTTGACAATGTCGGTGGTGGAAAAGCCGTCCCAGAAGGAGAGCACGCGCACTTCGCCGCCTTCGGCCTGCACGCAGTCGGCACCGGCAATCTCCTCCGGCCGGTAGTCTCCGCCCTTGACCAGCACATCCGGTTTCAGGGCGCAGATGAGCTCGGCCGGCGTATCCGCGTCAAAGGGGATGACCCAGTCCACGCACCCCAGCGCCGCCAGCACCTCCATGCGCGCCTGCAGCGGCACGACAGGACGGGCATCCCCCTTGAGACGCCGCACGGAGTCATCACTGTTGACCGCCACGATCAGGCGATCGCCCAGCTGAGCCGCCTCCTGCAGATAGCGCACATGCCCCGCGTGCAGAATGTCGAAGCAGCCGTTGGTCATCACCACCCGCTCGCCCCGGGCCTGGGCGGCACGCACCGCCTCACGCAGCGTGTCCACATCCGGCGCCACATAGCCCAGATGCGCCTGCTTGCGCCGCAGATGCTCACCCAGCTCGGCGGCGGTGACCACCGAGGTGCCCACCTTGCGCACCACCAGCGAGGCGGCTTCATTGGCCAGCCAGGCGGCCTGGCGCAGGTCATGCCCGGCCGCATGGGCTGTGGCCAGCACCGCCATGACCGTATCCCCCGCACCGGTGACATCAAAGACTTCCTGAGTCTGGGCCCGCAGCGGATAGGACGGCTGTCCCCTCTCCAGCAGCAGCATGCCGTGCTCGCTGCGGGTGACCAGCAGCGCCGACAGCGCCAGTTGTTCGATCAGCGCCTGACCGTGCATTTCGATGTCGGCCTCATCCCGGCAGGCACCGGCCACCAACTCGAACTCCTTCTGATTGGGCTTGATCAGCGTGGCGCCGCGGTAGCGGTCAAAATCCCGTCCCTTGGGGTCCACGAACACCGGCACACCAGCGCGGCGTGCAGCCTCGATCATGCTTTCCACCTGCCCCAGCGCGCCCTTGGCGTAATCGGACAGCACCAGCAGATCATGGTCTGCAACCCGCTCGGCCACCTCTGCCGCCAGCACCTCGGCCGCCTCAGGCGGCGCCGGCTGCTCGAAATCCATGCGGATGAGCTGCTGATGGTGGCTGAGTACCCGCAGCTTGCTGATGGTGCCGCTGTCGGCATGCACCCAGGCGGTATCCACACCCTGCCGCTGCACCAGCTGCTTGAGCATCTCGCCTTCCGGGTCACGACCGATCACGCCCATGAGCGTGACCTGCCCACCCAATGCCGCAATGTTGGTGGCCACATTGGCCGCCCCCCCGGCACGCGCCTGCTCGTCGGCCACATTGACCACCGGCACGGGCGCCTCCGGAGAAATGCGCCCGGCCCGTCCGTGCCAATAGCGGTCCAGCATCACATCCCCGACGACCAAAATCCGTGTGGACGAAAATTCAGAAAGCACCTCCACCTCCAAACTTTTGAAATGCCGCTATTTTAGCAACCACGCGCACCGGCAAATTCTTAAAATAGAGCGTCCCTTTTCGTGGAGAAAGCGGACATGCGTCATCTGACTGCTCTGCTGGTTGCGCTTCCTCTGGCCGTATCGCCCGCACTGGCCGAGGATGACACGGACACACTGATGAAAAATGCCGCCATCACGGGCGCCCTGCTCAGCTGGGGCGCGGTGACCCTCTGGGGCGACCGTCCCGCGGACGCGGCACTGTCCATCGGGCCGAAACGCCATGTGGGCGTCAGTGTCGGACAGGATGCCCAGTCGGGACTGGCCGGCATCATGGCCGGCTGGGATTTCGGCCACAACCTGATCAACCGCCACAACTGGCGCCTGCGTGGACAGTGGGAAGTGGACCTGAGCGGCTGGTGGGCCGATCACCGCCGCCGCAGGAACCAGAGCGGCGTCATGCTGGGGTTGACCCCCGTGCTGCAGTATGAATACCGCAGCGCTTATCGCCCCTATGTGGAATTCGGCATCGGCGCCCGCTATCTCTCCGACACCCATCTGGCCGACTATGACAAGTCCACCCAGTTCCAGTTCGGCGACCTGATGGGCTTCGGCGTGTCGCTCAGGGACCTGCAGGTGGGCTTCCGCTTCCTGCACATTTCCAATGCCGGCATCGAGACGCCCAACCCGGGCACCAACTATTACTCCATCAAACTGGACTACGCTTTCTGATGAACCACCAGACCGTTGCCAGAGACGTCATCCGCATCGAGGCGGACGCCATCCGCAATCTGGAAAATCTGCTCACCGCCGACTTCGACCGGGCAGTGGACGCCATTCTGGCCAGCCGCGGCCGGGTGGTGGTCTGCGGCATGGGAAAATCCGGCCTGATCGGCAAGAAGATCGTCGCCACCCTGGCCAGTACCGGCACGCCCTCTTTCTTCATGCATCCAGGTGAGGCCTTTCATGGCGATCTGGGCATGGTCACCCCGGATGACGTGTTCGTGGCCATTTCCAACTCGGGCGAGACCGAAGAAGTGATCCGCCTGCTGCCCTTTCTCAAGGACAACGGCAACACCGTGATAGCCATGACCGGCAACCCGGCCTCCACCCTGGCGAAGAACGCAGACTTCCATCTCAACATCGCCGTGCCGCAGGAGGCCTGCCCGCACCAGCTGGCGCCCACCAGCTCCACCACCGCCACGCTGGTGATGGGCGATGCCCTGGCGGTGGCGCTGATGCAGGCGCGCAATTTCCAGCCGCAGGATTTCGCCCGTTTCCATCCGGGCGGCAGTCTGGGGCGCAAGCTGCTTACCCGCGTGCGTCATGAGATGAAGACCGACAACCTGCCCTTCGTCTCCGGTGATGCGCCCATGACGGAAGTCATCCACACCATGAGCGCCGGCCGGCTGGGGCTGTGCATCGTGGACGAGGGCGCCGGCATCATCACCGATGGGGATCTGCGCCGGCATCTGGAAAACGATCCTGACCTGATGCAGAAGAGAGCGCGGGAGATCATGACGCCCGAACCCAAGACCATACATGCCGATGCCCGTCTGACCGAGGCGGAGGAACTGATGACCGCCAACAAGATCACTTCCCTGCTGGTGCGGGATGATCACGGCAAGATCATCGGCGTGGTGCAGATCTACGATCTCAACCGCTGATGCTGACGCGGCGGCGTTACAATGCCCTGCTCGCCCTGCTGGCACCGCTTTTCTGGCTGGCGGGGTGGCGCCGCTGCCGCCGTGCCCGCCGTCTCGGCCTCCGATTGCCGGACTGTCTCGCCGCCCGCTTCGGCCACACGCCA
>JALVTA010000123.1 GCA_027036095.1 Thiotrichales bacterium
TCAACGGCCCGGCCGGCTCGCCGGTCAGTGGCAGCTTCCAGCGGTAACCGTCACTGTCCGCTGGCATGGGGCGGGCAGGGGGCTGAAGCGGACTCAGCTCGATGATCAGCCCTTTGAGGCGCTGGTTGGCCTGAATGTGCAGGGTCCTGCCCTGCCGTTGCAGGGTGAGCACAAAGTCCTGATGAGTGAGCGTGCAGCCTTTCGAGAGCACGCAAGGGGCCTCTGTCAGGGTCAGGGCTGTCAGTGCGCCCGGCGGCTGGTCCTTTTTCAGATACCAGTCGGTCAGGGCGTAGCCGACAAATGCCAGAAACGGCACCATGATGGCGGCCAGCAGAAAGTGCTTTTTCATGGGGGTCTCCTTTTTCAGCACTCCGCGCTTTCCGGCACGGCGTGTTGAAAAAGCCCCGCGCTCGGGCGGGGCGAAAACCTGTCGGTCCAGCAGGGATCAGTGAGCGCCCTGAACGACGCTCTTGCTGCCCTTGGGTACACGGATGTCGTCCACCAGATCTTGAATGTGGACCGGTGTGGGCGATGTGAACTTGGTAACCAGGAAGGCGACGATGAAGTTCACCAGCGCACCGACGGCGCCAAAGGCATTGGGGCTGATGCCGAAGAACCAGTTGGCCGGCATGTCACCCAGGAAGGCCGTACCCGGAATGAACATGATGCCCTTGTGCTGGAACACATAGAGCAGGGTCACGCCCATGCCGGCGATCATGCCCCAGATGGCCCCTTCACGGTTGATGTGCTTGAAGAAGATGCCCATGATCAGCGCCGGGAACAGGGAGGCTGCTGCCAGACCGAAGGCAATGGCTACCGTTCCGGCGGCGAAATCCGGCGGGTTGAGGCCCAGATAGCCGGCCAGCAACACGGTGAGCGCCATGGCGATGCGGCTGGCACGCAGCTCGGCCCGCTCGCTCATGTCGCGAACTACCAGCCCCTTGAGGATGTCATGGGAGATGGCCGAAGCGATGGCCAGCAGCAGGCCCGCCGCCGTGGACAGCGCCGCCGCCAGACCGCCGGCCACCACCAGCGCGATCACCCAGTTGGGCAGACCGGCGATTTCCGGGTTGGCCAGCACCATGATGTCACGGTCCACCTTCAGTTCGGAGCCCTTCCAGCCCCACTGTTCGGCTTGCTTGGCGAACTCGGGGTTCTTGTCGTTGTAGTACTGGATGCGGCCGTCACCGTTCTTGTCCTCGAATTTGAGCAGGCCTGTGGTTTCCCACTTCTTGAACCACTCGGGGCGCTGTTCGTAGGGCAGGTTCCCCTCCGGAGAGCCGACCGGGCCGGTCTGGATGGTGTCCATCAGGTTCAGGCGTGCCATGCCGCCTACAGCCGGGGCGACGGTATAGAGCAGAGCGATGAACACCAGCGCCCAGCCGGCGGAGAGGCGGGCATCACGCACGGTGCGCACGGTGAAGAAGCGCATGATGACATGCGGCAGACCCGCGGTACCGATCATCAGCGTCAGGGTATAGACGAACATGTTGAGATCGTTGCCCATCACCTGGGTGGTGTAGCGGTTGAAGCCCAGATCCACCAGCAGCTGATCCAGCTTGTCCAGCACATAGGTGCCGTCCGAGAGCAGGCGGTCGCCCAGACCCAGCTGCGGCAGCGGGTTGCCGGTCAGATGCAGGGAAATGAAGATCGCCGGCACGGTGTAGGCGGTGATCAGCACCACATACTGGGCGATCTGGGTGTAGGTGATACCCTTCATGCCGCCCAGTACGGCGTAGAAGAACACGATGGCCATGCCCACGTAGAGGCCGGTGTCATAGTCGGTTTCGAGAAAACGCGAGAAGGCCACACCGATGCCCTTCATCTGGCCGATGACATAGGTGATGGAAGCCAGAATCAGACAGATGACGGCGATGACCCGGGCGGTGTCGGAGTAGTAGCGCTCGCCGATGAATTCCGGCACGGTGTACTTGCCGAACTTGCGCAGATAGGGCGCCAGCAGCATGGCCAGCAGCACATAGCCGCCGGTCCATCCCATCAGGAAGACGGAAGCTCCGTAACCGTTGAAGGCGATCAGGCCGGCCATGGAGATGAAGGAGGCCGCCGACATCCAGTCCGCAGCAGTGGCCATGGCGTTGGCGATCGGGTTAACATTGCCGCCGGCCACATAGAAATCCCCGGTACTCTGTGCCCGGGCCCAGATGGCGATGCCGATATAGAGCGCGAAGGTCGCGCCGACGACGATATACGTTAGCGTCTGCAGATCCATCAGGTGGTCTCCTTATTCTTCGTGAACATCATGCTGGCGATCCAGCCTGTTCATCTTCCAGGCATAGCAGAACGTCAGGATGATGAAGGCATAGATCGATCCCTGCTGAGCGAACCAGAATCCCAGCGGATAGCCGCCGATGCGGAACTGGTTGAGCACATCGGCCAGCAGAATGCCGAAACCGTAGGAAACGATGAACCAGATGGTCAGGCAGATGGTCAGCAGGCGCAGATTGGCCCGCCAGTAGGCGTAGTTGTCGAGTCGTGTCTCTTCGGACATGCTGCGACCTCCTTCTTTTGAGCTCGGGTTGATGTTGTATGTATATAGCGTGATGCCCGCATGCAGGCGAAAGCATGTTAGCACTGCTCTTTTCCCCGGGTTTTTCATGTTTTTTATGACTGCGGGGAGAAAACTTATATTCACAACTCTTGAAATGGGCGCTCTACTTGATTATTGATGCGTAGAGACTATAATTGTCGAGGATAAAAGGCGTAGACGGCTGAGGCTGTCCGCCCCTGCCAGGAGCAGGACGGATCAAACCCCGTTATCAGACGGGGTTTTTTGTTAAGGGGTTGATGGAAACGCATGAGTCAGCGACTGGAAGACAGAATTGAACAGATGGTCAGGCCCGCCATCGAAGATTTGGGCTGCGAGTTCTGGGGGTGTGAATACCTGCCGGTGAGCGGGCATGCCACCCTGCGCATCTACATTGACAAGCCGGAAGGGGTGACGGTGGACGACTGCGCCGAAGTCAGCCATGAGGTCAGCGGCATCCTGGATGTGGAGGATCCCATCTCCGGTGCCTACAACCTGGAGATTTCTTCCCCGGGCGTGGACCGACCGCTGATGAACCCTGACCATTTCAGCCGCTATGTAGGCGAGGAGGTCGCCGTGCGCACCCATGACCCGGTGCTGGGGCGGCGCAAGTTCAAGGGGCCGCTGCTGTCCGCGGACGAAAGAGGGATCGAAATTCTGGTGGATGGCGAGACCTATGCCATCGATTACGACAACATCGACAGGGCCAATCTGGTGCCGCGGTTTGACTGACGAGGGTTGAAAAACATGAGCAAGAACAAGGAAATCCTGCAGATTGTCGAGATCATGTCCAACGAAAAGGGCGTGGACGAGGATGTGATTTTTGAGGCGATCGAGACGGCGCTGGCTACCGCCACGCGCAAGAAGCACCATGACGAGATCAACGCCCGCGTCAAAATCGACCGCGAAACCGGCGACTACACCACTTACCGGGTCTGGGAAGTGATCGATGACGACGCCGAGGTGGAAGAACATGAAGGCTGGTACATGCGCCTGAGCGAGGCGAAGGCGCGGGATCCGCACGTGGAGGTGGGCGACACCATCAAGGAAGAGATCGAGTCGGTCGACTTTGGTCGCATCGGCGCCCAGACGGCCAAGCAGGTCATCATCCAGAAAGTGCGTGAGGCCGAACGCCAGAAGATCGTCAACGACTACAAGGACCGGGTTGGCGAGATCGTCTCCGGCCAGGTCAAGCGTGTGGACCGCGGCGATATCATTCTCGACCTGGGCGACAACGTGGAGGCGGTCATTCCCCGCTCACAGGTCATCCCCCGCGAGCATTTCCGCCTGGGTGAGTGGACGCGCGCCTATCTGCAGAATGTGGAATACCGCCCCCGCGGTCCGCTGCTGCAGTGTTCCCGCACCTGCAACGAGTTTCTGATCGAGCTGTTCAAGATCGAGGTGCCGGAGATCAACGAGGGCCTGATCGACATCATGGGGGCGGCCCGTGATCCGGGTGTGCGCGCCAAGGTGGCGGTGCGCTCCAACGATCCCCGGCTGGACGCGGTCGGCGCCTGCATCGGCATGCGCGGCGGCCGGGTCAACGCCGTCAGCGATGAACTCAATGGCGAGCGCATCGACATCATCCAGTGGGATGAGAACGACGCTCAGTATGTCATCAACGCCATGGCGCCGGCGGAGATCGTCTCCATCGTGGTGGACGAGGACAAGCATGTGATGGACCTGGCCGTTGAGGACGAGATGCTTTCCCAGGCCATCGGCAAGAATGGCCAGAACGTGCGTCTGGCCTCCGAGCTGACCGGCTGGGAGCTGAATGTCATGTCCGCCTCCGAGATGGAGCAGAAGCACGCCAGCGAGGCACAGAAGCTGGTGGAGCTCTTCGTGGAGGCGTTGGGCGTGGACGAGGAGCTGGCGCAGGTGCTGGTGGAGGAAGGCTTCACCACCCTGGAGGAGGTGGCCTATGTGCCTGCCGCCGAGATGCTGGAGATCGAAGGTTTTGATGAGGAGCTGGTCGCCGAGTTGAAGCAGCGCGCCAAGGATGCTCTGCTGGCCAAGGCGCTGGCCGAGGAGGAGCAGGAGGAGCTGGGCGAGCCAGCCGAAGATCTGCTCAACCTGGAAGGCATGACCGAGGAGCTGGCCAGAACCCTGGCGGCCAAGGGCGTGCGCACCCAGGAGGATCTGGCGGAGCTGAGCACCGACGAGCTGGTGGAGATGACCGGTCTGGATGAGGACAAGGCCGCTGATCTGATCATGAAGGCCCGTGCGCCCTGGTTTGAATAATTGAGAGGAGGGGCCGGAGATGGCAAAGAACATTGAACAGTTTGCCCAGACGCTGGGGCTTTCGGTCGAAAAGCTGATTCAGCAGCTGGATGAGGCGGGCATCAAGGGCAAGACGCCGGATGCCCCCATCACCGATGAAGAAAAGCAGCAGCTGCTGGCGCATCTGAAGGAAAAGCATGGCAAGGCGGCGGAAGCGCCGCAGAAGATCACCCTCAAGCGCAAGAAGGTTGAAACCCTCAGCGTGGGCGGCAAGCGCAAGGTGAATGTGGAGGTGCGCAAGAAGCGCACCTACGTCAAGCGCACGCTGGTGGAGGAGAAGCTGGCCGAAGAAGAGGCCAAACGCAAGGCTGAAGAAGAGGCACGCCGCAAGGCCGAAGAGGAGGCGCGCGCCAAGCGTGAGGCGGAAATCGCCCGTCTGAAGGCGGAGGAAGAGGCCAGGAAGAAGGCCGCCGAGGCGGCCCGCAAGCAGGCCGAGCAGCCTGCACTGGTGGTGCAGGAAGACAAGCCCGCCCCCCGCAAGGCGGCCAAGCCCGTCGAGACGGAAGAGGACATCAGCAAGGCGCTGGAAGAGGACGCCAAGGCGCTGGAGAAACTGCGCGAGAAGCCCAAGGCCAAGAACAAGAAGAAGCCGGGCAAGAAGAAGAAGGGCCTGCTGGACGATGCCGTGGTGGAGGATGACAAGACCGCCGAGGTGGTCAACCCGCTGCTGAAGCGTCAGAAGGCGGAAGCCCGCGAGAAGAAGGTAGTCAAGGTGAAAAACGAGCACGGCTTCAAGAAGCCTTCCCAGCCGGTGGTGCGTGAAGTGCGCATTCCCGAAAGCATCACCGTCGGCGAGCTGGCCGAGCGCATGGCCGTCAAGGCCGGCGAGGTGATCAAGAAGCTGATGATGATGGGCGAGATGGCCACCATCAATCAGTCCATCGATCAGGACACCGCCGTGCTGCTCGTGGAGGAGTTCGGCCACAAGCCGGTCACCGTCAGCGAGAGCGCGCTGGAAGAAGAGGTGATGGAAGAGGTCGAAAGCCTCTACTCCGACGAGCGTCCGCGTCCGCCGGTGGTGACCATCATGGGCCATGTGGACCATGGCAAGACCAGCCTGCTGGACTACATCCGCAACGCCCGTGTGGCGGCCAAGGAGGCCGGCGGCATCACCCAGCACATCGGCGCCTACAGCGTCGAGCTGGACAGCGGAAAGATTACCTTTATCGACACCCCGGGGCACGAGGCTTTCACCGCCATGCGTGCCCGCGGCGCCAAGGTGACGGATATCGCCATCATCGTGGTGGCGGCCGACGACGGGGTCATGCCGCAGACGGTGGAGGCGATCCAGCACGCCAAGTCCGCCGGGGTGGCCATGATTGTGGCCATCAACAAGATCGACAAGGAAAGCGCCAACCCCGACCGCGTGATGCAGGAGCTGGTGCAGCATGAGGTGGTGCCGGAGGAGTGGGGCGGTGATGTGCCCTTCGTGCGCGTTTCCGCCAAGACCGGCCAGGGCGTGGATGAGCTGCTGGAAACCATTTTGCTGGTGTCCGACATTCTGGAGCTGAAAGCGCCCTACAAGGGCCCGGCCAGGGGCGTGGTGCTGGAGTCCCGTCTGGAGAAGGGGCGCGGCCCCGTGGCCACGGTCCTGGTGCAGGCCGGCACCCTCAACAAGGGGGACATGACCCTGTGCGGTACCGAATATGGCCGCGTGCGTGCCATGATCAACGATCTGGGCAAGCAGGTGAAGGAAGCTACACCTTCTACGCCGGTGGAAATTCTCGGCCTGTCCGGTGTGCCGGCGGCCGGTGACGAGATGCTGGTGGTGCCCAACGAGCGTAAGGCCAAGGAGCTGGCCGAGCAGCGCAAGGAGAAGCTCCGCGAGGAGCAGCTCAAGCGTCAGCAGAAGGCCAAGCTGGAGGCCATGTTCAACCGCATGGGCGAGCAGGAGCTGGAAGAGATCAACGTCATCATCAAGGCGGACGTGCAGGGCTCGCTGGAGGCGCTGCGCGAGGCACTCACCAAGCTCTCCACCGACGAGGTGAAGGTGAACATCGTCTCCAGCGGCGTAGGCGCCATTACCGAGACGGACGTCAACCTGGCGGTGGCCACCCATGCCATCATCATCGGTTTCAACGTACGTGCCGATGCCACCGCGCGCAAGCTGATCGAGCAGGAGGGCGTGGATCTGCACTACTTCTCGGTCATCTATGATGCCGTGGATACCATCAAGCGGGCCATCGAAGGCAAGATGGCCCCGGAGTTCAAGGAAGAGATCATCGGCGTGGCCGAGGTGCGCGACGTCTTCCGCTCGCCCAAGTTCGGCGCCGTGGCCGGCTGCATGGTCACCGAGGGCGTGGTCAGGCGCAACAACCCCATCCGCGTGCTGCGTGACAACACGGTCATCTTCACCGGCGAGCTGGAATCGCTGCGTCG
>JALVTA010000124.1 GCA_027036095.1 Thiotrichales bacterium
TCATCATCGGCTCAGCGCTCAAGGCCATCGAAGGCGACCAGTCCGAAATCGGCGAACCGTCCATCCAGCGACTGATCGAAGCCATGGACGAATACATCCCCACGCCCGAGCGTGACACCGACAAGCCGTTCCTCATGCCCATCGAGGACGTCTTCTCCATCCAGGGCCGTGGTACCGTAGTCACCGGTCGTATCGAAACTGGTGTTGTCAAGGTTGGTGACGAAGTTGAAATCGTCGGTATCCGTCCCACCCAGAAGACCACCGTTACCGGTGTCGAAATGTTCCGCAAGCTGCTGGACGAAGGTGTGGCCGGTGACAACGTCGGTGTTCTGCTGCGTGGCACCAAGCGCGAAGAAGTCGAGCGTGGTCAGGTACTGGCAGCTCCCGGCACCATCAACCCCCACACCAAGTTCGAAGCCGAAGTCTACGTTCTGACCAAGGAAGAAGGTGGTCGTCACACGCCCTTCTTCAACGGCTATCGTCCGCAGTTCTACTTCCGCACCACCGATGTGACTGGCGAATGTCAGCTGCCCGAAGGTGTGGAAATGGTCATGCCTGGCGACAACGTACAGATGACCGTTGAACTGATTGCGCCGATCGCCATGGACGAAGGTCTGCGTTTCGCGATCCGCGAAGGTGGTCGCACCGTTGGCGCAGGCGTGGTCTCCAAGGTGATTGAGTAAGCCTGATACGACTGTTGATTTGTCCGGCCTGCCCGGATATAATCCGCAGTCCTGAATAGCAGCGGCTTGGCCGCTGCTTTTGTTTTCATATAACACGAAGAGTCGAGTTATGGCTGCACAAAACATTCGCATTCGACTGAAGGCTTTTGATCATCGCCTGATCGATCAGTCCGCGAAGGAGATTACGGAGACGGCCAAGAAGACGGGTGCCCAGGTACGGGGCCCCATTCCGTTGCCGACCCGTAAGGAGCGTTACACCGTTCTTATCTCTCCTCACGTGAACAAGGATGCACGTGACCAGTATGAGATCCGCACGCATAAGCGTCTGCTGGATATTGTCGATCCGACTGACAAGACCGTGGATGCGCTGATGAAGCTGGATCTGGCAGCTGGTGTGGACGTCAAGATCGAGCTGCGCTGATCATTTACTGGCCGGTCGTCAATCGTAACGATCGGTGGCTGATAATAACGAGGAAATTAATTATGACTATCGGAGTCGTCGGTAAGAAAATCGGTATGACTCGCGTGTTCACTGAGGACGGCACCTCCGTTCCGGTGACCGTGATCCAGGTTGAGCCGAACCGTGTTACTCAGATCAAGACCCCGGAAAAGGATGGCTATGCTGCCATTCAGGTGACCACAGGTAAAAAGCATCCCGGCCGGGTCAACAAGCCCATGGCGGGACACTTTGCCAAAGCTGGCACCGAGGCGGGAGTTGGTCTCTGGGAGTTTCGTGTCGAAGGTGATGAATCTCTGGATGGCGTCGAGCTGGGCAGCGAGATCACTGTTGAGGTGCTGTCCGACGTCAAGAAGGTTGATGTCACCGGCATTACCAAGGGTAAGGGTTTTCAAGGTGGTGTAAAACGCCACAACTTCCGCACGCAGGATGCCAGTCACGGTAACTCGCTCTCTCACCGTGCACCGGGTTCCATTGGCCAGAACCAGACCCCGGGTCGTGTATTCAAGGGTAAGAAGATGGCTGGTCACATGGGGGCCGAGCGTCAGACTACGCTGAACCTGGAAGTGGTTCGTGTTGATGTGGAAGATGGCCTGATTCTGGTCAAAGGTGCCGTCCCCGGCGCCAACGGCGGCATGGTCGTTGTACGCAAGGCAGTCAAGGGGTGAGAGACATGGATATCAAACTGATCGATGCGAATACTGGTGACGCTGCGGGGGCCGTTGCGGTTGATGATGCAGTGTTTGCTGCGGCATTCAATGAGCCCCTTGTTCATCAGGTCGTGACAGCATACATGGCAAAGTCCCGTGCAGGAACCAAGGCTCAGAAAAGCCGTTCCGAGGTGAGCGGTGGGGGTGCCAAGCCCTGGCGTCAGAAGGGGACGGGCCGCGCGCGCGCCGGTTCTATCCGAAGCCCCATCTGGGTAGGAGGCGGCCGCGCTTTTCCGAACAAGCCGCGCAGCTATGAGCAGAAGGTGAATCGCAAGATGTACCGTGCGGCCATGCGCTCCATTCTTTCCGAGCTGGTACGTAGCGGCCGTCTGGTTGTTGTGGATGATTTCAAGCTGGACGCGCCCAAAACCAAGCAGTTCGTCAGCAAGATGAAGCAGCTGGGCCTGCAAGACGCGCTGGTTGTCACAGAAGGTTTTGACGAGAACCTGTATCTGGCGTCCCGCAATCTTTACAACGCTGATGCAACGGATGTGAATGGTGTGGACCCCGTCAGCCTGATCGGCTATGAAACCGTCGTGCTGACCCAGGGTGCGCTCAAGCAGCTCGAGGAGAAACTGGCATGAATCAGGAGCGTATCTACCAAGTACTGCTGGCGCCGCACATTTCCGAGAAGAGTGCACTGCTGGCCGACAAGGCTGATCAGTATGTGTTTCGGGTCGCGGCCGATGCTACCAAGCCTGAAATCAAGGCAGCGGTCGAGCAGTTGTTCGATGTAAAGGTCAAGTCGGTCAATGTGATCAATATCCGCGGCAAGCAGAAGTTTTTCCGCGGCCGTCCGGGGCGTCGCAATGGTGTGCGCAAGGCGATTGTCCGCCTCATGCCCGGTCAGGAAATCGACGTCATTGGCGCTGAGTAAGGAGTTTCAAAATGGCTATTGTAAAAAAAGCTAAGCCGACTTCTCCTGGCCGTCGCTTTGTTGTGACAGTCGTGGAGCCTGCGCTTTACAAGGGCAAGCCCTATGAGCCTCTGCTGGAGCCCAAGCGCAAGACAGGCGGCCGTAACAACAAGGGTCGTATTACCGTTCGTCACCGTGGGGGTGGCCACAAGCAGCACTATCGTCTGATCGATTTCAAGCGCAACAAGGATGGTGTTCCCGGTGTGGTTGAGCGGCTCGAATATGATCCCAACCGTACCGCACACATCGCGCTGATCAAGTATGCCGATGGCGAGCGTCGCTATATTCTGGCTGCCAAGAATCTGAAGGCGGGCGATGAGGTGCTGTCTGGTGACGAGGCGCCGATCAAGGTTGGTAACGCGCTTCCATTGCGCAACATCCCCGTAGGTACTGTAGTGCACGCCGTTGAATTGCGCCCGGGCAAGGGTGCGCAGCTGGCACGCAGCGCCGGAGCCTCAGCGCAGCTTGTGGGCAAGGAAGGCAAGTATGTGCTGCTCCGTCTCCGCTCTGGTGAGATGCGCAAGGTTCTGGCCGAGTGCCGTGCTACGATTGGCGAGGTAGGCAATTCTGAGCACAACCTGCGCAAGCTGGGCAAGGCGGGCGCCAAGCGCTGGCGCGGTATCCGCCCGACTGTGCGCGGTGTTGCCATGAACCCTGTTGACCACCCGCATGGTGGTGGTGAAGGCCGTACTTCCGGTGGCCGTCACCCGGTAACTCCCTGGGGTGTGCCGACCAAAGGCAAGAAGACTCGCAAGAACAAGCGTACGGACAAGATGATCGTTCGTCGCCGCAATGCTAAGTAAGGAAGGACACTATGCCACGTTCAGTTAAAAAAGGCCCTTTTGTTGATCATCACCTGATGAAGAAGGTGATGCAGGCGCAAGA
The DNA here is from genome assembly GCA_027036095.1 of Thiotrichales bacterium. Classification (GTDB taxonomy): domain Bacteria; phylum Pseudomonadota; class Gammaproteobacteria; order Thiomicrospirales; family Thiomicrospiraceae; genus Sulfurivirga. The sequence goes on from JALVTA010000124.1 coordinate 3,652, forward strand.
ATCTGGCGATAAGCGTCCGATCAAAACCTGGTCACGTCGCTCCATGATCGTGCCTGAGATGATCGGTCTGACCATCGCCGTTCACAACGGGCGCGAGCATATTCCGGTGTACATTTCCGAGAATATGGTTGGCCACAAGCTGGGTGAGTTCTCCATGACGCGCACATTCCGCGGTCATGCAGCCGACAAGAAAGCCAAGAAGAAGTAAGGAGTGAATGCCATGCAAGTCAGTGCAACACATCGTTTTGCTCGCATCTCTCCGCAAAAGGCGCGTCTGGTTGCAGACCTGATCCGCGGCAAGAGTGCTGAAGAAGCAGTCAATATTCTGGCATTCAGCAATCAGAAGGCGGCCAAGCTCTTCTACAAGGTGCTGCAAAGTGCCATCTCCAATGCGGAGAACAATGAGGGTGCCGACATTGATGAACTGAAAGTGACTGCGGCCTATGTCAACGAGGGGCCGCGTCTGAAGCGTCTGCGTGCTCGCGCCAAAGGGCGTGCAAATCGCATTCTCAAGCGCACCAGTCATCTGACCGTCACCGTTGGTGACAAGTAAGGAGAATCGAGATGGGACAGAAAGTACATCCGGTCGGCATCCGTCTGGGCATTACCAAGGACTGGAATGCACGCTGGTATGCCGACAGCAAGCAGTTTGCCGATTATCTGCTGAGCGACTTTGAAATTCGCAGCTATATCATGAAAAAGCTGGCTCATGCCAATGTGAGCAAGGTCCACATTGAGCGTGTGGCCAATGGTCTGCGCCTGACGATCTTTACTGCCCGTCCCGGGGTGGTAATCGGCAAGAAGGGTGAGGATATCGAAAAGCTCAAGGCTGAGATTTCCGCCCTGACAGGCATGCCGGTCAATATCGATATCTATGAAATCAAGAAGCCGGAGCTGGACGCCAAGCTGGTTGCTGATAGCATCGCCCAGCAGCTTGAAAAACGCATCATGTTCCGCCGTGCTATGAAGCGCGCGGTGGGCAACGCCATGCGTCTCGGTGCCGAAGGAATCAAGGTGATGGTGTCCGGCCGCCTTAACGGTGCTGAAATCGCCCGGACCGAATGGTACCGGGAGGGCCGTGTTCCGTTGCACACCTTTCGTGCGGATATCGATTATGCCACTTCCGAGGCTGACACCACTTACGGCAAGATCGGTGTCAAGGTCTGGATCTTCAAGGGTGAGCGTCTTGGCAAGCTGCCGCTGGACCTGCACAAGCCCGAGTCCGGCAATCGCCGTGATCAGAAAGGCCGCAAGAAAGGTCGCAGATAAGAGGAATTTGCCATGTTGATGCCAAAACGTACCAAATATCGCAAGGTCCAGAAGGGCCGCAACCGTGGCCTGGCTCAGGCGGGCAACAAGGTCAGCTTCGGTGAATACGGGCTGAAGGCGCTGGAGCGTGGTCGTATTACTTCACGGCAGATTGAGGCGGCGCGCCGTGCCATGACGCGTCACGTCCGCCGGGGCGCCAAGATCTGGATTCGTATCTTCCCGGACAAGCCCATTACCCAGAAGCCCCTGGAGGTGCGTATGGGTAAAGGTAAGGGTAGTGTTGAATACTGGGTGGCCGAAGTCCAGCCTGGCCGAGTCATGTTCGAGATGCAGGGGGTTGATGAAAGTGTTGCCCGTCGTGCATTCGAACTGGCCGCTGCCAAGCTGCCGGTCAAGAGTCAGTTCGTAATTAGGTCGGTGATGTGATGATGGACGCTAAGACCCTGAGAGAGAAGAGTGTCGATGAGCTCAAGTCGGTCCTGCAGGATTTGCGCAAGAACCAGTTCAATCTGCGCATGCAGCATGCGACAGGTCAGCTCCAGAACACTGCAGAGCTGCGCAAGGTTCGCCGCAGCATTGCACGGGTAAAAACACTCATTCGTGAAAAGCTGGAGGCCTGATCTATGACACAGGAAAGCAAAGCCCGCACAGTCAAGGGTGTGGTGGTCTCCAACGGTATGGACAAGTCAATTGTCGTGCGCGTTGACCGCTATGTGAAGCACCCCAAGTATAAGAAGTTCGTGCGCAAATCCACCAAACTGATGGCCCATGATGAAGACAACGCATGCCAGGTGGGTGATACGGTAACAATCGTTGAGAGCCGTCCGATTTCCAAGCACAAGCGTTGGAAGCTGGTAGAGATCAACGAGCGCGCTGCTCGCTAAATTAAACGCAGCAACAATCCGGCAATCCGCTCCGCTTCTTTGGTCAAGCCTGTCTAAAGTGACAGGGACTGGCCAAATTAGCGGTTTTGGTGTATGATTTCCGGTTTTCAAACCGCGGTTTTGGATGGAGTGCCGCCATGATTCAGATGCAGACAATTCTGGATGTCGCTGACAACAGTGGAGCGAAGAAGGTCCAGTGTATCAAGGTGCTTGGAGGTTCCAAGCGCCGTTATGCGAGCGTGGGAGACATCATCAAGGTCTCCGTTAAGGAAGCTGCCCCGCGCGGTCGCGTAAAGAAAGGTGATGTATATAACGCCGTCGTCGTGCGTACGGCCAAGGGTATTCGCCGCCCTGATGGTTCCAAGATTCGTTTTGACGGCAATGCTGCCGTGCTGCTCAACCAGAAGCTGGAGCCCATTGGTACGCGCATCTTCGGCCCGGTGACCCGTGAGTTGCGCGGTGACCGGTTCATGAAGATCGTGTCTCTGGCGCCTGAAGTGCTATAAGGAAGGACAGTTATGAATCGCTTGAAGAAAGGTGATGAGGTCGTAGTCATTGCCGGCAAGGACAAAGGTAAGCGTGGCACGGTCTCTCGTGTGCTGAAGAACGGTCGCGTTGTCGTTGACGGCATCAATCTGGCCAAGAAGCATGTAAAGCCGAACCCCATGACCGGTGAACAGGGAGGTATTGTCAGCAAGGAGATGCCGATTCACGCATCCAATGTCATGCTGTTCAATCCCGAAACCGGGAAAGGGGACCGTATCGGCTACCGTTTCGAGGATGGCAAGAAGGTGCGCTACTTCAAGTCCACCGGCAAGGCCGTTGACGCATAAGGATTGAGAAATGGCAAGACTTAAACAGTACTACCGTGAAGAAGTTCTGCCCAAGCTGATGGAGCGCTTCGGCTACAAGTCGCCGATGCAGGCGCCGCGCCTGGTCAAGATTACGCTCAACATGGGTGTGGGTGAAGCGCTGGGTGACAAGAAGATTCTGGACAATGCCATGGAAGACATGGCAGCCATTGCAGGTCAGAAACCTGTCAAGACCTTGGCTCGCAAGTCCGTGGCCGGCTTCAAGCTGCGCGAAGGCTGGCCCATTGGCTGCAAGGTGACGCTGCGTGGCGACCGGATGTATGAATTCCTTGATCGTCTGATCAATATTGCTCTGCCGCGTGTCCGTGACTTCCGCGGCGTTTCACCGAAGTCCTTTGATGGGCGGGGCAATTTCAACATGGGTGTTCGCGAACAGATCATTTTCCCCGAGATCGAATTCGAGAAGGTAGATGCGATTCGCGGCATGGATATCAGCATTACCACGACCGCCGAAACCGATGAAGAGGCGCGGGCACTGCTGGAATCCTTCAATTTCCCCTTTAAGAAGTAAGGTGCGATATGGCCAAGAAATCCATGATTGCGCGTGAACAGAAGCGCATCAAGACAGTGCAGAAATACGCGGAGAAGCGTGCGCGGCTGAAGGCGATTGCCAAGGACATGTCGCGCCCGTTCGAGGAGCGCATGGCGGCGCTTGAGGCGCTTAACAAGCTGCCTCGCAATGCTTCGCCCGTGCGTGTACAGCGACGCTGCAGAATTACCGGGCGTCCGCATGCTGTTTACAGAAAGTTCGGACTTTCCCGCAACATGATCCGCCAGTTGGGTATGCAGGGTGATATTCCCGGACTGAAGAAATCAAGCTGGTAAGGGACAGAAATTATGAGCATGTCAGATCCTATTGCGGATATGTTGACCCGCATTCGCAACGCGCAGATGGCGGGTCATGAGCAGGTGGTTGTCACCGGCTCCAAGATGAAGAAGGCGTTGCTGGATGTTATGGCCCAGGAAGGCTACATCAACGGCTATGACGAAAAAGTCGAAGGTGGCAAGAGCGAGCTGATAGTACATCTCAAGTATTATCAGGGCAAGCCTGTCATCGAGCAGATCAAGCGTGTAAGCCGTCCCGGACTGCGTGTCTACAAGAAGAAAGACGAGCTTCCCAAGGTAATGGGCGGTCTGGGCATTGCAATCGTATCCACATCCAAAGGTGTGATGACCGACCACCAGGCACGCAAGGCTGGCCTGGGTGGCGAGGTTGTCTGCACCGTGGCCTAAGGAGAGAAAGATGTCACGTATTGCAAAATCTCCCGTCGCGGTTCCGGCAGGTGTCGATGTGACGATTGAAGGCCAGACGGTCACGGTCAAGGGCCCGAAGGCAACCCTGACTCGCACATTCAACGATGCCGTCGAGATTACTCGGGAAGGCGACGAGATCCGTTTCGCGGCCCGTGAAGGCTACTCAGATGGTTGGGCCCAGGCAGGAACGGCCCGTGCGCTGGTGAACAATATGGTCATCGGTGTGACTGAGGGCTTTGAGAAAAAGCTCCAGCTGGTGGGTGTAGGCTATCGTGCTCAGGCCCAGGGCAAGTCGATCAATCTGACCCTGGGGTTCTCCCACCCTGTCGTCCATGAGCTGCCGGAAGGGGTTACGGCCGAAACGCCGTCTCAGACCGAAATTGTCATCCGTGGTGCTGACAAGCAGCTGGTCGGGCAGGTGGCAGCGGAAATTCGTGCCTATCGTCCCCCGGAGCCCTACAAGGGCAAGGGCGTCAAGTATGCCGACGAGCGCATCCTGCGTAAGGAAGCGAAGAAGAAATAAGCTTGAGGGTTTAGGAAAATGGATAAGAAAAAGGCTCGACTGCGTCGTGCTCGCAAGACCCGCGCCCATGTCAAGCGTCTTGGCATGCCGCGCCTGACGGTGCATCGCACTCCGCGTCATATCTACGCGCAGGTGATTTCCGCTGACGGGGCGACGGTTGTCGCTGCAGCAAGCACGGTGCAGCCTGACGTAAAGGCACAGGTTAAATCCACCGGCAACAAAGATGCTGCCGCCGTTGTCGGCAAGATTGTGGCCGAGAAGGCGAAGGCGGCCGGTGTGACCAAGGTGGCCTTTGATCGTTCCGGCTTCAAGTACCACGGCCGGGTTCAGGTGCTGGCTGACGCCGCCCGTGAAAACGGACTCGAATTCTAAGGAAGGTGTGATATGGCTTCACATGAAATGCAGGACAATCAGGAACAGCTGATTGAGAAGCTTGTCTCGGTTCGCCGGGTAGCAAAGGTGGTCAAGGGCGGCCGCGTGTTCGGTTTTTCTGCACTGTGCGTCGTCGGTGACGGAAATGGCCGCGTCGGCTATGCCAATGCCAAGGCAGCCGAGGTGCCGGTTGCGATCAAGAAGGCGATGGAGAAGGCCCGTCGCAACATGCGCAAGGTCCATCTGAACAATGGCACCGTTTACTATCCGATCAACTACAAGCAGGGCGCTGCCAATATCATCATGCTGCCTGCATCCGAAGGTACCGGTGTCATTGCCGGTGGTGCTATGCGCGCCGTCCTGGAAGCGGCAGGCGTGAAAAACGTACTGGCCAAGTGCGTCGGTACGACCCGACCGGTCAATGTCGTGCGTGCTACAGCCGATGCTCTGGCTTCCATGAGCAGCCCGGAGGAAGTGGCGGCCAAGCGTGGCAAGTCCGTTGAAGAGATCATGGGTGAGTAATCATGGCTGACAAGAAAATCAAGGTAACGCTGGTCAAGAGCCTCATCGGTCGGCTGCCCAAGCACAAGGCCTGCGTAAATGGGCTGGGTCTGCGTAAGATCAATCAGACCGTAGAGGTTCTGGATACACCTGAAAACAGGGGCATGATCAACAAGGTGGCCTATCTGCTGAAGGTAGAGGAAGCTTAAGATGCGATTGAATACACTGAAACCTGCTGAAGGATCCAAGAAGGCCAGAAAGCGCGTTGGCCGTGGTCCGGGCTCCGGTCTGGGCAAAATGGGTGGGCGTGGCCACAAGGGGCAGAAGTCCCGTTCCGGTGGCTATCACAAGGTCGGCTTTGAAGGTGGTCAGATGCCCATTCAGCGTCGTCTGCCCAAGTTCGGCTTCACGTCCCGCAAGTCCCTGCGTCGGGCAGAGGTGCGTCTCAGTGAACTCAACAAGGTTGAGGGCGATGTGATCGATCTGGCTGCACTCAAGGCGGCTGATGTAATCAGCGGCAAGGTGGCAGAGGTCAAGATCATTCTGTCCGGTGAGATCTCGCGCCCCGTCACGGTCGTAGGCATCAACTGCACCAAGGGTGCACGCGCGGCCATTGAGGCAGCTGGCGGCAAAGTGGAAGCCTGATGGCCATGAATCCCACTCTAGACAGCGGACAGGCCAAGGCCGTTAGCGAACTGATGCATCGCATCTGGTTCGTGTTGGGTGCCATCATCGTCTTTCGGCTGGGTGCGCATGTTCCTGTTCCAGGAATCGATGCAGGTGCACTCGCCGCACTGTTCGACCAGCAGAAGGGCACGATCCTGTCCATGTTCAATATGTTCTCAGGCGGAGCACTGAGACGTTTCTCGGTCTTCGCCCTCGGGATCATGCCATACATTTCTGCTGCAATCATCGTCCAGCTGCTCAGCCACATTTCACCGACCATGTCCCAATGGCGCAAGGAGGGTGAAGCGGGTAAGCGCAAGCTGACCAAGTACACGCGCATCGGTACGGTTTTCCTTGCGACCTTCCAAGGGCTCGGGATCGCAGTTGCGCTTGAGTCTCAAAGCATTGGTGGGCATGGCGTGGTCATTGATCCGGGCCTGACATTCAAGGTTATCGCCGTATCGACGCTTGTGGCCGGCACGGTTTTTCTGATGTGGCTGGGTGAGCAGATCACGGAGCGGGGTCTGGGCAACGGCATCTCCATCATCATCTTTGCCGGGATTGTCGCTGGCCTTCCTGCCGCACTAGGTGGAACGCTCGAGCAGGTGCGCACGGGTTCGATCCATGTGATCAGCCTGTTCGTCCTGCTTGCGCTGATCATCGCAGTCACGGCCTTTGTGGTTTTTATGGAACGCGCTCAGCGGCGCATTCCCATACAGTATGCCCAGCAGATGCGTGGTCGCCGTATGTATGGTGGTCGCCAGGAAGGCTTCCTGCCGTTGAAGATCAACATGGCAGGCGTGATTCCACCAATCTTTGCCTCCAGCATCATCCTGTTCCCGGCGACGATTGCCGGCTGGTTCGGCAGCAGTGAAGGGATGGGCTGGCTCAAGGACCTGGCCACGACGCTATCACCCGGTCAGCCGCTGTATGTCTTGCTGTATGCGCTGGCGATCATTTTTTTCTGCTTCTTCTACACGGCGATCGTGTTCGATCCCCGCGAAACGGCAGAAAACCTGCGCAAGTCGGGCGCGTTCATTCCCGGCATGCGCCCCGGAGAGGCGACCGCCCGTTACATCAACAAGGTCATGGAGCGCCTGACCCTGGCTGGTGCGCTCTACATTACGGCGGTCTGTCTGCTGCCGGAGTTTCTCATCCTCTACTGGAATGTTCCCTTCTATTTCGGAGGAACATCACTGCTCATCATTGTCGTGGTCGTGATGGACTTCATGACACAGGTACAGGCGCAGCTGATGAGCAGCCAGTACGAAAGCATGATGAAGAAGGCAAAGCTTAATCGTTGATTTGGAGTGGCTGAGGAGCGCCGGTTCGGTTATAATCGCGCGTTTCTCAGAATTTGAGATTTATTAGGAGAGTAGCAAGATGGCACGTATTGCCGGCGTAAACTTGCCCCTGAACAAGCACGTGGTGATCGGGCTTCAAGCCATTTACGGCATTGGTCCGACCCTGTCCAAGAAGATCTGCGAGGCTGTCAAGCTGGATCCCACTACTAAGGTGCGTGATCTGACAGAAGACCAGCTGGCTGCCCTGCGTGAAGAGATCAGCAACTACAAAATTGAAGGCGATCTGCGCCGCGAAATTTCCATGAACATCAAGCGACTGATGGACATGGGCTGCTATCGTGGCATCCGTCACCGCCGTAACCTGCCCGTCCGTGGGCAGCGTACCAAAACCAATGCGCGCACCCGCAAGGGTCCCCGCAAGCCGATCAAGAAATGACAGGTGAGTTGAGACATGGCTAAAGGAAAGAAAAACGCTCCCAAGAAAAAGGTCAAGCAGGTCGTGACTGATGGTGTCGCGCATGTCCATGCTTCCTTCAACAACACGATCGTGACCATTACCGATCGTTCCGGCAATACCCTGTGCTGGGCAACTGCCGGTGGAAGCGGTTTCCGCGGTTCTCGCAAGAGCACGCCTTTTGCTGCGCAGGTGGCTGCAGAGCGTGCCGGTGAGATGGCCAAGGAATTCGGCATGAAGAACCTGGAAGTCAAGGTCAAGGGGCCCGGTCCGGGTCGTGAATCTGCCGTACGTGGTCTGCATGCCGCCGGTTTCAAGATCACCGCTATTGCCGATGTGACGCCGATTCCGCACAACGGCTGTCGTCCGCCGAAGAAGCGTCGAGTGTAAGGGGAACAGAAGATGGCAAGATATATTGGTCCCAAGTGCAAACTGATGCGTCGCGAAGGAACCGACCTGTTCCTGAAGAGCGGCATCCGTTCTATTGAATCCAAGTGCAAGATCGATCAGCCGCCGGGCGTTCATGGTGCACGTCGTGGCCGCGTGAGCGAATACAGCCTGCAGCTGCGTGAAAAGCAGAAGGTTCGCCGCATCTATGGTGTGCTGGAGAAGCAGTTCCGTCGCTATTACAAGGAGGCGGATCGCCGTAAGGGCTCGACAGGTGTCAATCTGCTGCAGCTGCTGGAACAGCGTCTGGACAACGTAGTCTATCGCATGGGGTTTGCATCTACGCGTGCAGAAGCACGCCAGCTGGTTTCCCACAAGGCCATTGCCGTAAACGGTCGCACGGTAAATATTCCTTCTTACCAGGTGCAACCGGGTGATGTGGTTTCCGTGCGCGAGAAGGCGCGTAATCAGGCGCGTATCGCTACTGCCATGGAGATTCATCAGCAGCGTGGTCTGCCTCAGTGGGTTGAGGTGGATCCGAAGAAGTTCGAAGGGGTTTTCAAGGCTGTGCCGGATCGCTCCGATCTGTCTGCCGATATTCAGGAAAACCTGATTGTGGAGCTGTACTCCAAGTAACCCCTAAACGGAGACAATCCGATGCAACAGTTTCTGGAGCAAATGCTGACTCCCAGCCTAGTGGACGTGAAGCGCTACAGCGATACACACAGTCGCGTCGTGCTGGAGCCGATGGAGCGTGGTTACGGCCATACGCTGGGCAATGCGCTGCGCCGTATTCTGCTGTCCTCGATGCCCGGCGCGGCCATTACAGAGGTGCAGATTGATGGCGTTGTGCATGAATACTCCGTCATTGAAGGCGTGCGCGAGGATGTCCTTGAGATTCTGCTCAACCTCAAGGACGTGGCCATCAAGCTGGGCACGGCTGATGAGGTGGAGCTGACCCTGAGCAAGGAAGGTCCGGGGGTGGTCACGGCGGGTGACATCCAGCTCACCCACGATGTGGAAGTGGTCAATCCCGACCATGTGATTGCGCATCTGAGCGAAGGCGCAAAGCTGAACATGCGCATGAAGGTCGAAAAGGGCGTCGGCTACCGTCAGGCGGCCCTTGCTGATGACAGTCATATCGGTGTGCTGCGTCTGGATGCGGTTTTCAGCCCGATCCGCAATGTCAGCTATGAGGTGGAAGCCGCTCGTGTCGAACAGCGTACCGACCTGGACAAGCTGATCATCGACGTGGAGACCAATGGCACCATTGATCCCGAAGATGCCATCAAGCTGGCGGCGACCATCCTGAGTCACCAGCTGAGCGCCTTCGTTGACATGAAGCTGCAGAAGAAGGCGGAGCCCGAGCCGGTTGAAGAGCCGGATATCGATCCCATCTTCCTGCAGCCTGTGGACGATCTCGAACTGACTGTTCGTTCAGCCAACTGCCTGAAGGCCGAGCATATCTACTACATTGGAGATCTGGTCCAGCGCACCGAGCAGAGCCTGCTGAAGACGCCCAATCTGGGCAAGAAGTCTCTGCAGGAGATCAAGGACGTTCTGGCGCAGCGTGGACTGAGTCTTGGAACCAAGCTGGACAACTGGCCGCCGGCCAGCCTGGCCAATGCCGGCAATGAGTCCGCTTAAAGCTATAAGGAATTGAGTCATGCGTCATCGTAAGAGTGGTCGTAAGTTCAATCGTACCAGCGCGCATCGCAAGGCCATGTTCAAGAACATGGCAGCGTCGCTGTTCGAGCATGAAATCATTCGAACAACCCTGCCCAAGGCCAAGGAGCTTCGCCGCCATGCGGAGCCGCTCATTACCCTGGCCAAGGAAGACACGGTTGCCAACCGTCGGCTGGCATTTGCCCGGCTGGGCAACAACAGCCGCGCACGCGGTGTAGTGACCAAGCTGTTCGAGGAGCTGGGTCCGCGCTACAAGAACCGAAATGGCGGTTACCTGCGCATTCTCAAGTGTGGTTACCGTCCCGGCGATAATGCGCCCATGGCGTATGTAGAGCTGGTGGACCGTCCGGTTGTCGAGGAGGCGACCGAGTCAGCTGAGGAAACGGCTGAATAAGTCTTACATCGAAGCCGGCGCAAGCCGGCTTCGTTCTTTCTGATGTCCCGTCTTTTCGATTCCCACATCCATCTGTTCCGTATTGCCGACCCGGCGGCCTGTCTGGCGCGTTACAACGCGTTTTCGCTGTCCATTTCGCCTGATGATTGGTCCCATCAGCTTTCGCTTGCCCGGATTCACGCGGGCAGTGGTCTTCATGTGGGATTGGGGCTCCATCCCTGGCAGGTGCACACTGTCTCGGAAAACTGGCAGGAGCACCTGTCGTCGTTGGAAACCCATCTGCACCAGATTTCGTCCCTGCAGGTAGGAGAAATCGGGTTGGACTTCGATCCGCGCACACCGGCAGATCCCGAGCTGCAGAAGCAGGTATTCGAGCAGCATCTTGATCTGGCCCATCGGTATGATCGTGCCGTCAGCGTGCATGTGCGCAAGGCCTACGATGAGGCACTGGACTTGATGCGTAACTTTCCCGGTCTGCGCATTTTTCTGCATGGGTTTGGGGGTGGCGCCCAGGTGGCCGAACGCTATCTGGACCATCTGAACTGTGTCATCGGCGTCAACGGTGTCGTTGTCCGTGAGAATGCCCGCCGCTACCATGCCATGGTGCGTGCAGCAGGGCTGACGCATCTCGTTCTGGAGACGGATGGCCCGTTTGTGTCCCTGCCCGGGCGCGAGCAGTTCACCTGTGTGGATATTGAGTCGGTGTGCGCGGCTTTGGCGCGTCTTCTGGACGTGACGCCAGATGAAGTCGCATTGCAGACCCGTGATAATGCCATGAGGATGCTGAGTCATGCTGAATGATCCGCTGTTCGAGCGCAGCCGATTGGTTTTTGATGATGCACAGCTGGCACGGCTGACCCGTGCACGGGTGTTGCTGGTCGGTGTGGGAGGCGTGGGTGGTTTTGTGGCCGAGGCGCTGGCCCGTGCAGGCGTGGGCCGGTTGGTGCTGGTCGATCATGACCGGGTGTCACCTTCCAACCTGAACCGGCAGATCGTGGCGCTCCATTCCACGCTGGGCCAGCCCAAGGTCGAGGTCATGGCCCGTCGCATTGCGGATATCAATCGATTTGCGCAAGTGGATGCCCGGGCCGTCTTTCTGGCACCTGAGGCCATGCCGGCACTTGTGGCTGAAGGCTTTGATGTGGTGGTGGATGCCATCGACAGCCTCAACTGCAAGGCGGCGCTTGTGGAAGCGGCGTGGAAGGCGGGTGTGCCCGTCTTCAGCAGTATGGGGGCAGGCCGGAGGACAGACCCCACAAAGGCGCGCATCGCCGACCTGATGGATACGCATGGCTGCGGGCTGGCACGGCAGATGCGCCAACGGCTACGCAAGCGTGGCGTTGGACGTGGTGTTACCGTGGTCTTTTCCGAGGAACTGCCCGCACCGCCGGGGCCTTATGAGGAAATCAAGGGCGCCAGAGGCAGGGTGGTGAATGGCACGGCCAGCTACATGCCGGGACTGTTCGGCCTGGTGCTGGCCGGTGCCGTCATTCGGTATCTGGCGAGTGTTGAAAAAGAATAGGATGGCCTGTCAACGCCACTGGCGCTGACGGATCATTTCCGGCACCAGCCGGTGAATGATCGGATAGGCCTGCTTGATCGTCATGCCGCTTTTGAGTTCCGGACGATAGAGCAGCCGCACCATCAGGCGGTCCAGCGGAGAGAGTTCCTCCTGAATGTCCAGATCATTGGCGATGGAAGGGCTGACCCAGTCGGCATCGTTGGGCAGTCCGAGGGACTGGGTGAGTTCTTCTACCACACAGCTGTGGAACAGGCCTTTTTCAAATGCATGGTCGGCGGGGATGATGACCCAGGCGCGTTCAATGGCGTTGCTGGGCTGACGCATGACCAGATAACTGATGCAATTGCTTTCCTGAGAGAGGCGCACGGCCTGGCGGGCATCGCCGGTAACCTCGGCAATGCGGGCGGCGTAGTCTTTGTCGCGGGTAAGGACGATGGTGAAGTTGGCCTTGTGCTGTGCGGGCCGAATGTCAAGACCGGTAAGTTGATGCAGGGTGTGGAAGTGATCCCGGATGTCCTCGCGCAGCACCGGCAGGGGGCGCACATGGTCGTAGCGAATGCGGTAGCGGATGGGCCGGGTCCATTTGCTGAGCCGTTTGAGACCGGCTTCGTATTCATGTTTGAAGGCGATTTCCGCAAAGGCCTTTTCCACATAGTCGGCGTTTTCCCAGATGCGCTGAAAGCCCGCCATGGCCATGGCGGGCAGTGTAGCCAGCAGTGTCAGCGCAATCAGTCGTTTCATCCTTTCTCCAGTACCGGTCCCAGATAACGTCCGGTGTGGGAATCCTGACAGGCGGCAATCTCTTCCGGTGTGCCTTCAGCAATAATCCTGCCACCACCCTGTCCCCCTTCGGGGCCGAGATCGATGATCCAGTCCGCCGTCTTGATGACATCAAGATTGTGTTCGATTACGACAATGGTATTGCCGTGATCGCGCAATGTAAAGAGCACCCGCAGCAGCTGGGCGATGTCGTGAAAGTGCAGGCCGGTGGTCGGTTCGTCCAGAATGTAGAGGGTGCGACCGGTGTCGCGGCGTGACAGTTCGCGTGCCAGTTTGACCCGCTGGGCCTCGCCGCCGGAGAGGGTGGTGGCGCTCTGGCCGAGGCGGATGTAGCCCAGCCCTACGTCCATGAGTGTCTGCAGCTTGCGGGCGATGGCCGGCACGTTGTCAAAGAAGGCGCGAGCGTCTTCGACAGTCATTTCCAGCACATCCGCGATGGTCTTGCCCTTGTAGCGGATCTGCAGGGTTTCGCGGTTGTAGCGGCTGCCGCCGCAGACATCGCAGGGGACGTAAACATCAGGCAGAAAGTGCATTTCCACCCGGATGAGGCCGTCCCCCTGACAGGCTTCGCAACGGCCTCCCTTGACGTTGAAGCTGAAGCGCCCGGGCGTGTAGCCACGGGCACGGGCTTCCGGCACGGCGGCAAACAGCTCGCGGATGGGGGTGAACAGCCCTGTGTAGGTGGCCGGATTGGAGCGGGGCGTGCGTCCAATGGGGCTCTGGTCGATGTTGACCACCTTGTCGAAGTGTTCCAGTCCGCTGACGCTGTCATGGGGCGCCGGCTGCAGCTGGGCCCCGTTGAGGGCGTTGGCGGCTACCTTGTAGAGGGTTTCGTTGACAAGCGTGGACTTGCCGGAGCCGGAGACGCCGGTGACGCAGGTAAACAGGCCCACCGGCAGGCGCAGATCCACATGCTTGAGGTTGTTGCCGCTGGCGCCACGCAGTTCCAGCCAGCGCCCGTCCGGTTTGGTGCGGGTTTCGGGCACGGCGATGCGGCGCCGACCACTGAGATACTGTCCGGTGAGGGAGTCGGGGTTGGCGGCCACCTCTTCCGGTGTGCCCTGGGCCATGATGCGCCCGCCATGCACGCCGGCACCCGGGCCGATGTCCACCACATGGTCGGCGGCGCGGATGGCATCTTCGTCGTGTTCCACCACGATGACGGTATTGCCCAGGTCGCGCAGGTGGGTCAGTGTGGCCAGCAGGCGGTCGTTGTCGCGCTGATGCAGGCCGATGGAGGGTTCGTCCAGCACATACATGACGCCTACCAGCCCGGCGCCGATCTGGCTGGCCAGGCGGATACGCTGTGCTTCGCCCCCGGAAAGGGTGTCGGCGGAGCGGTCCAGGGTTAGGTAGTCCAGCCCCACATTGACCAGAAACTGAAGGCGGCTGCGGATCTCCTTGATGATCTTGTCGGCGATGTGGGCCTGCGCGCCCTGCAGCTCGAGCCGGTTGAAGAAGTCCAGCAGTTCGCCGATGGAACGGGCGGTCAGCTGCGGCAGGGTGTGGTCGGCGACAAACACATGGCGTGCGGTGCGGTTGAGGCGGGTGCCGCCGCAGTCGGGGCACGGCGTGGTGATGCGGTATTTGTCCAGCTCCTCCCGCACCGTCTGGCTGGTGCTTTCCTGATAGCGCCGCTCCATGTTGGGAATGACGCCCTCGAAACGGCGCACGTCGGCGTAGCGGCCATGGGGCAGGGGGAGCTTTTCGTCGCCGGAGCCGAACAGGACAATCTGGCGGAAGCGCTCGTCCAGTTCATTCCAGGGGGTTTCCATGTCGAAGCCATAGTGGTCGGCCACCGCCTTGAGGATGTCGTAATAGTACTTGTGGCGCCGGTCCCAGCCACGGATGGCGCCGCCGGCCAGGCTCAGCTCCGGGTGGACCACTACCCGCTCCGGATCGAAGCGCTGGGACTGGCCCAGTCCGCCGCAGGTGGGGCAGGCGCCCTGCGGGTTGTTGAAGGAGAAGATGCGCGGTTCCAGCTCTTCCACGGCGTAGCCGCAGTGGGGGCAGGCGTACTGGTCGGAGAACAGCAGCGGCCCAAAGGCACCCTCGTCCATGGGCGCGACGATGGCCAGCCCGCCGGACAGGCGCAGGGTGGTTTCGAAGGATTCCGCCAGTCGCTGGGTCAGGTCGGGGCGCACCTTGAAGCGGTCTACCACCACCTCGATGGTGTGCTTGCGCCGCTTGTCCAGTTGCGGCACGGGGGTCAGCTCCATCAGCTGGCCGTCGATCCGGGCGCGCAGGTAACCCTGTGCGGCCAGTTCCTGCAGCAGCTGGATATGCTCCCCCTTGCGGTCCCGTATCACAGGCGCCAGCAGCAGGGCACGGCTCCCTTCCGGCAGTGCCAGCGTGGTGTCCACCATCTGGCTGACAGTCTGGGCGGTCAGGTCGCAGCCGTGTTCGGGGCAGCGGGGTGTACCCACCCGTGCGAACAGCAGACGCAGATAGTCGTAGATTTCCGTCACCGTGCCTACAGTGGAGCGCGGGTTGTGGCTGGTGGACTTCTGCTCGATGGAGATGGCTGGCGACAGTCCTTCGATGTGGTCTACGTCCGGCTTGTCCATCACGGAGAGGAACTGGCGGGCATAGGCGGACAGGCTCTCCACATAGCGGCGCTGGCCCTCGGCGTAGATGGTGTCGAAGGCCAGGGAGGACTTGCCGGAGCCGGACAGGCCGGTGAGTACGATCAGCCTGTCTCGGGGCAGGGTCAGGTCGATGTTCTTCAGGTTATGGGTACGTGCCCCGCGGATGATGATCTTGTCCAGCATGACCGCCGTCGTGGAATGAGTGGGAGAGCCGGACATTATACCCGCCGTCGGCATGGGCGACGGGGCCTGCCCCGATTCCGCAGGGGCGTCGCAAAAGCGGCCCGGCACGTTGCCGCGGCAGGCGGAAAAGGCGTCAGAGACGGGGTCTCCCCCATTTTTGGGGTGTGCCGCCCGAGCGCGCCTGTACCGCACCTGAAAAATACCTGCCATAGAGGCGGAAAAGGGGCTGTCACCGCTTCTGCGCTAAAAAGACGGGGTCTCCCCTGGTTTTGGCGGCTGCCATGCCAGCGCGCTGGCGGCGGCGTGGAGATAGGGGGCTTGATGGGACCGGATGTCGGTCACATGGGGGCTGAATACGGGGTCTCCCCCATTTTTGCCGGATCGACTGGCTGCGGCGTTGCGGTTGCACCGTGAAAAGGTCGGAAAAGGGCCGCTTCAGGGCGCTTTCGTGGTAGGGAGCGCGGTCTCCCCCGGTTTTGCGGGATCGGTTTCCGGCGCGTGGGAAGGCGCCCTTTTTACCCGGCACAGGCGTCGGGTGGGCGGTTTCAGAGCTGCTGGCGGACCTGTTCCAGCGTGGTGGCCGCATCGGGGCGTACGCCGCGCCAGATTTCAAAGGCCGCGGCAGCCTGACACACCAGCATGCCCAGCCCGTCCCGACGGGCGGCGGCAGGCTGCACCCGTTCAGCCCAGCGCAGAAAGGGAGTGGGGACCTTGCCATACATCATGTCGTAGGCCAGCCCGTCCGGTGCCAGCAGGTGGGCGGGCAGATCAAGGGCTTCGCCCTGCAGACTGGCAGCGGTGCCATTGATGATCACATCAAAGGTGTCCAGCCGCTCCAATTCATCCAGTCCGCCAGCGGTGAGATGCGTGCCGGCCGCCAGGTCGGAAAAGGCTTCGGCCAGCCGCTGTGCTTTGTCCGCCGTGCGGTTGGCGATATGCAGGGCAACCGGCCCCTGGGCCAGCAGAGGTTCCAGCACGCCCTGCACGGCACCGCCGGCGCCCAGGATGAGCAGTCGTCGGTCTGCCACCGGAAAGTCGGCCAGTTCGGTAATGTCCTGCACCAGCCCGACGCCGTCCGTGTTGTCACCGGTCAGGGTGCCATCTGCATTGACCATCAGGGTGTTGACCGCGCCGGCCCGTCGGGCACGGGGGGCGAGGGTGTCGGCCAGCTCGTGGGCGGCCAGTTTGTGGGGCACGGTGACATTGAAGCCGCGGTAGCCCTGCTGCACCAGAGCGCCCATGGCTGGGGCGAAGGGGGCAGCACGGTCGATGCGGATGGCCTCGTAAACCATGTCCTGACCGGTCTGTTCGGCAAACAGACGGTGGATCAGCGGTGACTTGGAGTGGGCGATGGGGTCTCCCACGACGGCGTAGCAGTCAGGCACCGCAGGCCTCCTCTTTCAGCCACCGGGCCGCCTGTTTGGCGTAGTAGGTGAGAATGCCGTCGGCGCCGGCACGCTTGCAGCTGAGCAGGGTTTCCAGCGCCACCTTGCGTTCGTCCAGCCAGCCGTTGGCGGCGGCGGCCTTGAGCATGGCGTACTCGCCGCTGACGTGATAGACGAAGGTGGGGGCCATGAAGGTGTCCTTGATGCGGCGCACGATGTCCAGATAGGGTACGCCCGGCTTGACCATCACCATATCGGCCCCTTCATTCAGATCCAGCGCCACCTCGTGCAGGGCTTCGTCCGAATTGGCCGGGTCCATCTGGTAGGTGGACTTGTCCCCCTTGCCCAGATTGGCGGCGGAGCCGACCGCATCCCTGAAGGGGCCGTAGTAGCTGGAGGCGTACTTGGCCGAGTAGGCCATGATGCGGGTGTGAGGGAAACCGGCGGCTTCCAGCGCCTCGCGGATGGCACCGATGCGCCCGTCCATCATGTCGGAGGGGCCGACCACATCCGCTCCGGCTTCCGCATGGCTGAGCGCCTGACGCACCAGCGCGCGGGTGGTCTCCTCGTTGAGCACGTAGCCGGTATCGTCGATGATGCCGTCCTGGCCGTGGGTGGTGAAGGGATCCAGTGCCACATCCGTCATTACGCCCAGCTCGGGGAAATGTTCCTTGAGCGCGCGCACGGCCCGCTGAGCCAGTCCGTCAGGGTTCCATGCCTCTTCCGCCTGCAGGGACTTCTTCTCCTGCGGCACCACCGGAAACAGGGCAATCATGGGAATGCCCAGCTCCTGCAGGGTCTCGGCCTCTTCCAGCAACAGGTCGACAGACAGCCGCTCAATGCCAGGCATGGAGAGCACGGCCTCTCGCCGGCCGGTGCCTTCCAGCACGAACATGGGGTAGATCAGATCGTCGGCAGTCAGCACGGTCTCGCGCATCAGCCGGCGGGAGAAGGCGTCCCGGCGCATGCGGCGCGGTCGGGTAAGGGGGAAGCTGCGCTGAAGCATGGTTGCAATTTCCTCTGTTCTGGCAGGACAATGACTGTTCATTTTATATGCGTGCGGAGGGCGGCATGGACACCTTTGAATATCTGTTTTTCGATCCGTCGCTGGCGGAGGCTTTTGCCGCCGCCTGCCGGGAGGCGGGCATTCCCTGCGAAGTGGAGGTGGGCGAGCAGGTCAATGTCAAGGTGGATGCGAGCGTGGGCGAAACCAACCAGCAGGAGCTGGAAGCCCTTTATGACGAATACTTCTGGCAGGCCCAGGCCGAGCAGGTGGAGGCCGAGCATGACGACTTCTCCGCCACCGGCATTCAGGTGCAGCTGTCCAATGGCGAGTACACCACCATCCGTCTGTCGCCGGAGGTGATGAACCGGCTGCTCAGCGTATTCACCGTTGAAGAACTCAACCAGTTCATGCACGAGGTGGCGGCTGCCATCGAGAACCCCAATGGGGGCGGCACCATCTGCGAGGTGCTGCGCAGGGAGCAGAAGGGGTCATAGAAAAGCCTGTCTTGCTCATAAAAAATCCATATCAGGATTTCATGATTTTTTGAATTGGGCTGCTTGCATGGCATCAAAGTTCGGGGTTATTATTCCAAGTCACTCTCGTGCGACCTGAGCGATGGGGCGGTGCCGTGTCGCCAGGCCAACTGTAAAGTGTTGGTGTTACAGAGCAAGAATACCAATCAAGGAGCACTATCAATGACTGATAAGCGTGTAGAAGAAAAGGTTGCGCTGCCCACCGAGGAAAGCCGCAACCAGAGCCGCCGCGCCTTTCTGAAAGGCACCGCGGCGGTCGCGGGCGGTGTGCTGTTCACCAAGGCCGCCTCTGCCGACTATGATCCCAAGAAGGCGGTAGCACCTTACGCGGGCAAGAAGGAAATCACCGAGCCCCTGAAGGATGGCCCTTGGCGCCACCGCTTGGGCTTCGGTGTGCGCCGTTATCCCTATGGCCAGCCCACACCTGAGGTGAGCTATATTCAGCGTCGCACGCTGGAGTGGCTGACGCCCGACTCCATGGCGTCCATCACCATGACACCGCTGCAGTACCTGCACGGCATCATCACCCCCAACGGTCTGCACTTCGAGCGTTTCCACGGCGGCGCACCTTCCATCAAGGCCAAGGATCACCGCCTGGTCATTCACGGCCTGGTCGAGCGCCCGCTGATCTTCACCGTTGACGATCTGAAGCGTTTCCCCTCCATCTCCCGCATCCACTTCATCGAGTGTCCGGCCAACGGCGCGATGGAGTGGAAGGGTGTCCAGCTGAACTCCGTTCAGTGGACCCACGGCATGATGTCCTGCGTGGAGTACACCGGCGTGCGTCTGTCCGACCTGCTGAAGGAAGCCGGCATCAAGCTGGACAAGGCGCGCTGGATTATCCCGGAAGGTGCAGACGCCTCCGGCATGTCCCGCTCCATTCCGCTGGAAATCGCCATGGACGATTGCTATGTGGCCTATGCCCAGAACGGTGAGCCGCTGCGTCGCGAGCAGGGTTATCCGATCCGTCTGGTCGTACCCGGCTGCGAGGCCAACATGTGGGTGAAATATCTGCGTCGCATCAAGGTCTCCGACGTGCCGCTGCAGCACCGCGAGGAAACCTCCAAGTACACCGAGCTGATGCCAGATGGCACCGCTCAGCGCTTCTCCTGGTACATGGAGCCCAACTCCGTCATTACCTATCCGTCTCCGGACTTCAAGATGCAGGGTCCCGGCCGCTACGTGGTCCGTGGTCTGGCTTGGTCCGGTCGTGGCAAGGTGGCCCATGTTGATGTCTCTTTTGACGGTGGCAGGAACTGGCACGAAGCGCACTTCACTTCCCCGGTTCTGGATAAGGCGTGGACCCGCTTTGAGATCGAGTGGGATTGGGACGGCAGTGAAGCTTTCCTGATGAGCCGCGTCACCGACGAGACCGGCTATGTGCAGCCCACCATGCCGGAAATGCGCGCCGTTGAAGGAACCAACAACGTTTACCACCGTACTGCGATGGTGACATGGCGCGTGCATGCTTGGAACAGCAAAAACAAGGGGTTGGTAGAAAATGTTCAGTACTAAGAAATCTCTGATTGCGGTGGCCGTAGCGGCCACCATGGCGGCGGGCTCTGCGCTGGCCATGTCTTCCAGCTCCGGCGGCAAGGCAACCGAGGCCGCTGCGGGCAAGACCGATGGCAAGTGGGCCTCCAACTACCGCGAAATCATCAAGGAGAGCGGTGGCAAGTATCTGGACCGTGAGGTGATGGAAAAGATCCTGGGCAAGGATGTCAACTCCCTGCGCGCCAAGCTGGATCCCAACAACCCGTACTCCTTCGAGGTGGATGATGCTATCGACGGCGGTCCGCACGGCAACAGCCAGTGTAAGGTGCCGCTGG
This sequence comes from Thiotrichales bacterium, assembly GCA_027036095.1. Taxonomy (GTDB): domain Bacteria; phylum Pseudomonadota; class Gammaproteobacteria; order Thiomicrospirales; family Thiomicrospiraceae; genus Sulfurivirga. Next base: position 24,044 of record JALVTA010000124.1, read on the forward strand.
CCTTCACCGAAGTGCGCGACAGCGCAGAGAAACATGAGAAGGCCGACTATGTCGCCTATGGCTATGGCAAGCCCATTGCGGAATCTGCCATCAAGCCGTGGGAAATCGACGTCAACGGCGACGGTGACGGCTTCCCAATTCTGCCCGATGACAAGTACATGACCGTAGAGAAGGGCGGTAATGTCTATGTTCAGTTCTGCGGCATGTGCCACGGTGAATTCGGTGAAGGCGCCAAGGGCTATCTGCCGCTGGCGGTGGACGAGGATCTGGTCACGTCCGACTTCCGTGATCCCGCGCCCATGAAGACCATCGGCAACTACTGGCCCTATGCGACCACCATCTTCGACTATGTTCGTCGCGCCATGCCATTCTGGTCACCCAACTCTCCGGCCATCGGCGATGCGGGCTATTACGGTATCACTGCCTATCTGATCCAGGCCAATGGTATTCCGCTGGATGACAATGGCCGTGAGCTGGATGATGAGGACAAGGCAACACCGCAGGTGGTCATGGCTGCCAACAAGTACATGAAGAACCAGGGCAACTTCTTCTGTGATCACCGTCCGATCACGCACAACAAGCGTTGCATGAAAGACTGCCCGGATTACCTGGTTGGCGATGGTGCGGGTGATATCCATCACTACCGCGAAGCGCGCAAACTGCCTGACGGTACGCTGCAGTACAACGTCAACCAGCGTCTGCACGAGACCCCTCCGGGCATCGGCCACAAAGGCTTCTAAGGTTTGTTGCAAACCTGAATCTGAACCGTGTCAAGCCCGCCTTCTGGCGGGCTTTTCTTTTGCCACATCCGTGCTAGTTACGCCCTGCTGGATGACGTCAGCGGGAGAGGGAACCCCTCCAGTCCGGCCATGAGTTGCTGGATCAAGGATTCGTCCGTCTTGCATCCTTATCAGTTTTCTCTAAAATAGCGTTATTTCCCGCGGGATATAACGCATGGCCGAACTCATCGACCCCTTCAACCGCCGCATCAAGTATCTGCGCGTGTCGGTCACCGACAAGTGCAACTACCGCTGCGGCTACTGCATGCCGCCTGAGGGCGTGCATCCCGAAGGACGCCACACCGAATATCTGGACGCCGACGAGATCGAACGCATCGTGCGCGCCTTTGCCGAACTGGGCGTCAGAAAGATTCGTCTGACCGGCGGCGAGCCGCTCATCCGTAAGGACCTGCCCCAGATCGTCCGGCGTATCGGCCGTATTGACGGCATTATCGATCTGGCCCTGTCTACCAATGCCCACCATCTGGCCCGCCATGCCCGCCAGCTGGCAGAAGACGGCCTCGACCGCATCAACGTCTCCCTCGACTCCCTCAAGCCCGAGCGCTTTGCCGCCATTACCCGGGGCGGTGACCTCAACAAGGTGCTTGGCGGTATCGAAGCGGCCCAGCGGGCCGGCCTCAATCCGGTCAAGATCAACATGGTGGTGATGAAAGGCACCAATGACGATGAGATCGAAGCCATGGTGGACTTTGCCCGCACCCAGGGCGTGGAAGTGCGCTTTATCGAGACCATGCCCATCGGTCCCGCCGGCATCAGCGTCATGGACCAGCACTATCCGGCCGAGCAGATCCTCAAGCGGGTGCGGGCGCATGTGGGTGATGAACTCATTCCACTGGCCAGCCGCTCCCACGACGGGCCGGCACGCAACTTCCGCATCGGAGACAGTGACACGAAAATCGGCGTCATCTCTGCCGTCTCCCAGCACTTCTGCGAGACCTGCAACCGGGTGCGCCTGACCGCCCGCGGCGTGCTCGCCCTCTGTCTGGGACAGGAAGACAGCGTCAACCTGCGTGATCCGCTGCGCGAGGGCATCAGCGATGAGGCGCTGAAGGTCCTCATTGTTGATGCCATCAAAAAGAAGCCGGAACGGCACCACTTCAACGAGAACATCCACAACATCGAATTCCGCCAGATGGTCAATCTGGGCGGGTGAGGGCACAGGAGAACCGATGAACGTCAACATTCTCTACTTCGCCAGCCTGCGCGAACAGCTGGGCACCGCCCAGGAGACGCTCACCACCGAGGCGGCCACCGTCGGCGCACTGCTGGAAGAACTGTGCAGTCGTGGTCCTCAGTGGCAGCAGGCCCTGTGTGACAACCCCCATCTGCAGATGGCGGTGGACCAGACCGTCGCCCACCGGGACACGTCGCTGCGTGACGGTGCCGAGGTGGCCTTCTTCCCGCCGGTGACCGGAGGCTGACATGAGCGAGTGGGTGCGGGTGCAGACGGAAGACTTTGACCTGTCCACCGAGGTGGCACGCCTGCGGGCCGGCCGGGCCGACATCGGTGCGGTGGTCACCTTCGTGGGCACGGTGCGTGACATCAACCAGGGGGATACGGTGGCCACCCTGGAGCTGGAGCATTACCCGGGCATGACCGAGAAGGCGCTCAATGAGATCCGCGACGAGGCCCACCGTCGCTGGCATCTGGAAAACAGCCTCATCATCCATCGGGTCGGGCCCCTGCAGCCACAGGATCAGATCGTGCTGGTGGCCACCGCCAGCCGCCACCGGCAGGATGCCTTCGAGGCGGCCCAGTTCATCATGGACTACCTCAAGACCCGCGCGCCCTTCTGGAAGAAGGAGCAGACCCCGGACGGCCCCCGCTGGGTGGATGCCCGCGACAGTGACCGTGCCGCCGCCGAACGCTGGTCGCAATGAGTGCATCACCGAGAGGGCCCGTGCACAAACGCACGGCGCGCTTGCCGCAAACACCCGCCCTGCTCCGGATTACAATCACGCCACAGTCTTGAACGAGAGAGGACCCCATGCTGACCTTTGAACAGGCCTGGCAACAGCTGATGGACGCGGCCCGCCCCCTTGCCGACACCGAGACCGTGCCCCTTGCGGCGGCCCACGGTCGTGTGCTGGCCGAGGATATTGTTCCGGAGATGAATGTCCCGCCCCGGCCGGTGTCCACCATGGACGGCTACGCCCTGTGCGCGCTGGACTATGCCCCCGAGCGGCGCTTCGAGATCAGCCAGCGCATTCCGGCGGGCCATGCGCCCGAACCCCACAAAAAGGGCACTGCCGCGCGCATTTTCACCGGCGCCTTCGTGCCTGACAACGCCTTTGTGGTCATTCCCCAGGAAGAGGCGGTGACCCATGAGGATGGCACCGTCTCCTTCACCCCGCCGGCGGTCAAACCCTGGCAGAACATCCGCCGCACCGGCGAGGACATCGAAGCCGGCAAGGTGCTGCTGGAAGCCGGTACCCGCCTCAGGCCCCAGACGCTGGGGCTGATCGCCTCCATCGGCCGGGCGGAGGTGACCGTGTTCCGTCGGCTCAAGGTGGCCACCTTCACCACCGGGGATGAGCTGGTCATGCCCGGCCAGCCTCTGCAGGCAGGACAGATCTACAACTCCAACCGCTTTGTGCTCCACGCCCTGCTGGAAAAACTGGGGGTGGAGATCATCGACCTCGGGCAGGTGGAAGACACGCTGGAGGCCACCGTGGCCGCGCTGGCGCAGGCGGCGGAACGGGCGGATGTGATCCTCACCACCGGCGGGGTGTCGGTGGGGGAGGAGGATCATCTCAAACCGGCGGTGGAGCAGCTGGGGTCACTGGAGATGTGGAAAGTGAAGATGAAGCCGGGCAAGCCGCTGGCCTATGGCCAGGTGAAGGGCACACCCTTTGTCGGCCTGCCGGGCAATCCGGTCTCCGCCTTTGCCACCTTCCATCTGTTCGCCCAGTTTTTCCTGCGCGCCGCTGGCGGTGAACGGGTCGCCTTCCCGCAACCTGTCCACGTCAGGGCGGGCTTTGAGCGCAGCCGCCCCGGCCCGCGCAGGGACTTTGCCCGCGCGCGGCTGGAAAACCGCGATGGCGAGACCTTCGCCGTGCTCTATCCCAACCAGGGCTCCGGGGTGCTGACCTCCGTGGAATGGGCCGAAGGCTTTGCCGTCATTCCCGAGGAGACAACCGTCTCCGAGGGCGACCGGATCGACTTCCACCCTTTTGCGAGACTGATGCCATGAGCGAGCTGACCCATATCGACGCGCGCGGCCAGGCGCGCATGGTGGATGTGACCGACAAGGCGGAGACCTTCCGCGAAGCCAGTGCGGAAGCGCGCATTCTCATGCAGCCGGAGACGCTGGCCATGATCACCGAGGGCCGGCACAAGAAGGGGGATGTGCTCGCCACCGCCCGCATCGCCGGCATCATGGCGGCCAAGAAGACCTGGGAGCTGATTCCCATGTGCCATCCGCTGCTGCTGACCTCCGTCAAGGTGGAGCTGACGCCTGAGTCGGGCACGCCTGCTGCCGTGCACATCGTGGCCACCTGCAAGCTCAAGGGCCAGACGGGCGTGGAGATGGAGGCGCTCACCGCTGCGTCCACCGCCGCGCTCACCCTGTATGACATGTGCAAGGCGGTGGATCGGGGCATGACCATCACCGACGTGCGCCTGCTGGAGAAAAAGGGCGGCAAGTCCGGCCACTGGGTGCGTCGGGACGATCAGGTCTAGACCGTACGCCGCCCAGCCCTGCACAGGTAGCCCCGACGCAGGGATCTTGTGATGGTCTTCCCGGCGCTCAGGCCGCACCCATCTCTTAATGTCCATGAGCAGACGCCCTTTGCCCCGCTGGCGCCGCGACCACACGAGCAAGGGCGCCTGAGCGGCGGTGTTCCTGATCCTCTCCAGCCTTGGAGAGGGCGCCTGCCTCTTGAATGGTAAGCGGCGCAACTGACCCGCGACCACAGGCCCCCCATCCTGACGCTGCGTGGCTCCACCGCAAGCGCCCCGCGTCAGATCTGTCGTCACGGCCGCAGCGGCTGCAAACGGACCGCAACGGCCTGAAACCACGGGGCCTCCCCCATTTTTGCCAACCGCTGCGCTGGCGGCGAAAAGCGCACCCTGCAAAATCGGGGGAGACCCCGTCGGAAAGGCTCGTTTGGGCGCTCTGCACCGTTTTTACGGCATTTTTCCGGTCCGCTTCCGGCGTGGTGGAAAGGCATCGGGCAAAAATGGGGGAGACCCCGTCTTTCGGTTGGCCTGGCGGGAGCGACAGGTGTCGGAGAAAAGAAAACGCCCGCATGCGCGGGCGTCCGATCAAAGTCCGGGCGGCCGCCGACTCAGCGAATGGTGCCAAGGATCTGTTGCGCCCAGGTGTTGGCCGTCATGTAGAACATGGAGATGTTCATGATGTCCTGATCCTCGAACTGCAGGGAAGACCAGTCTGTGCTGCCCTGCTCGAGGCTGCGCACGATGCGCAGTGCCTGGCCCATGGCGCCTTCCATGTCGGTCAGCGCCTTTTTCATCGGCTCGGACAGGGGCAGCTGGTTGACCAGGTCCACCATGGGCAGGTGGAAGAAGGCGTTGAGGGTGGAGAACAGTCCCACCAGGAAATAGCTGTCCTTCTCCTTTCTGTGCACGGTGTGTTCAGCCAGCACTTCAAGGAATTTGGCTCGAACCAGTGAGGTGGTCAGCAGCTCGGTGGGCACGCCAGTGGCGCTGCTCAGCAGCATGACGCTGACCCAGAACTTGAGCCGCTTGAGCCCCATCAGCTTGACTGCATCTTCAATGCTTTCCACCTGACGGGGCAGATCGTTGGAAGGGTGGTTGATGGCCGAGAGCAGGTGGTGGCTCAGGGCCACATCGGTGCTGATGATCTCGGCCAGCTTGTCGAAGTCGGTGTCGTCCTTGTTGATCTCGGCCAGCAGCTGCAGCATGGAGGCTTCGTTGGCCCCCAGCTCCTTGTCGGCGGTAATGACGGGATTGGTGAAGTAGAAGCCCTGGAACAGTTCGATGCCCTGATCGCGCAGCTGCTGGAACTGGGCCTCGTCCTCCACGTGGGTGACGATGACGGTGTGGCTGTCTCTGAGGGCGGCATGCACGTCTGCCAGGCGCTCGCCCAGCTGCTTGCGGTTGAGTTTGACGAATTTGGCGATGGGCAGCAGCTTGGCGTTGACTTCATCCGGCTCGTAGTCGGCCAGACACAGACTGTGGCCCGCCTTGGCCAGTGCCTTCAGACCGTCCAGCGCCCCTTTGTGCTTGAGCAGGCTCTTGTCGAACTCGATGACCAGCTTTTGGGGGGCGGACAGAGGCGGGACGGTCTGGGTGGCCAGCAGGGTGTGCGGTGCCCGGTAGAAGCAGTAGTTGGGGCCGGCCAGGGTGTCGAGGCCGACGGAGGCATCCAGTTCCTTGAACAGATCCTGCGCCTCGTCCTGCCAAGCCTGGTCGGTCAGCTGGGCCGCACCGATGGGCTCCAGGCTGTAGGTGTAGCTCCAGAGAGTCTGATTCTGATCCAGAATGGGCTGCTTGTTGCAGAGGATGTGACGTTCCATGGAGGTGTCGCCCTTTTTTCTATGGTTATGATGACAATTTGAACAAATTATAGAGGGATTGGCCGGAGGGATTCATAAAGGATTTGAAAGGCGCAATCAGAGAAATATTGGGGTGGGGCGGCTCAGCGCCGTGCCGGTGAGAGCCAGCGCCACAGATTGAACAGGCTGGCCAGTGACTGGGCGGCATAGGTCCAGGCACAGGCACGCAGAATACGCTTCAGCGCCCGCCGGTCGGCGGCATCGAAACGGCCGGTCTCCACCAGCCAGGGCAGGGCGCGGTTGAAACTGGCATCCCATTCTACGGTGAAGGTGCGCAGGTGAATCAGCACCGGCACTCCCATGGCGATGAAGCCGGCGGTAAAACTGAGCGCCGCCGCAACGGGCGTATGGGCCAGTACCGTCAGCACCGGGGCGGCCAGCAGTGCCCCGCCGGCCAGTCGGTGCAGCCAGCGCGCCCGTTCGATCAGCGTCATGCGTTCAAGGAAGGCTTCATCACCTGTCAGGTGCTGATGGGCATGGGCCACCTCATGGGCGGCCACCGCCAGGGCGGTCAGGGAGGGTGTGGCATAATAGGCGCGGCTCAGGCGCACCGTGCGCGTGACAGGATCATAGTGGTCCGGGCCGTCATGGGCTTCTACCCGCACCTGTTCCGTCAGCCCGTGCCGCTTCAGCAGCCAGGCGGCAAATTCGCCACCACCGCCCGGCAGATCCGGCCGTGGCCGGTTGTGGCGGCGCAGCTGCCATGTCGCCCACCACCCGGGCAGCTGGCTGGCCAGCGCCAGCAGAATGAAGACCATCACCCCGTAATCCATAGAAGGCAATTATATGGAATGGCTCCAGTGGCAACCGCTTGTCATCTATCTGCTCACCGGTGCGGTGGTGGGCGTGCTGGCCGGGCTGTTCGGCGTGGGCGGCGGCCTGCTGGTGGTGCCGGTGCTCACCAGCGTGTTTGCCTGGACGCTGGGTGACAATCCCCACATCACCCATCTGGCCATCGGCACCTCGCTGGCCACCATTCTGGTTACCTCGCTGGCTTCGGTACGCGCCCATCACAATCACGGAGCGGTGGACTGGACGCTGGTGCGCTCGCTGGCAGCGGGCATTTTCATGGGCGCTTTCGTGGGGGGCTGGAGCAGCCAGTTCATCCCGGCCCGGGAGCTGGCGTGGCTGTTCGCCGGGCTGGAAGCGGCCATCGCCCTCTATCTGCTGCTGGCCATTCAGCCCAAGCCGCACCGGCAGCTGCCCGGTCCCGCGGGGCGGACGCTGGCCGGTGCGGTCATTGGCTTTCTCGCTTCCCTGGTGGGCATTGGCGGCGGCACGCTCACCACACCCTGGCTGGTGTGGCACAACGTGCCCATGCACAAGGCCATCGCCGTCTCCGCCGCCTGCAGCCTGCCGGTGGCAGCGGCGGGTACACTCGGCTATCTGCTGGGCGGTCTGCATGCCGAAGGGTTGCCGCCGGGGGCGACCGGCTATCTCTACTGGCCGGCCTTTGTCGGCATCGTGGTGGCCAGCAGCCTGACCGCCCGCTTCGGCGCGAAGCTGGCGCACCGCCTGCCGCCGAAGCCCCTCAAGCGCGCCTTCGGCGCCTTTCTGCTGCTGCTGGCGGCCAAGATGGCCATCTGGGGATAGCCCTTCAGCAGGCAGAAAAATTTTTTATCCTGTCAAATCAGTCACATGCGTGATTTTCCGCCAGCTTATCCACAGGGTTTATCCAGAGGTTATCCACAGGCGGGCTTTGCCAGTGTGAGTTATTCACAGCTATAATCCCACCCATCCTTCGCCGTAACCGGCACCCGGACGCGACCCGCCATAACAGAACAGAAAACAGAGGAGCGCACCTTGAGTCACATCTGGTCCGAAAGTCTCGAACGGCTGCGGGACACCCTGCCGGAAGTCCAGTTCAACATGTGGATCAACGCCCTGCAGGCCCGGGAAGAGGGCAACACGCTGCGTCTGCTGGCCCCGACCGCCCAGGTGCAGGACTGGATCAGCCGCA
>JALVTA010000125.1 GCA_027036095.1 Thiotrichales bacterium
CGCTGGCAAGCGGCTTCAGGATGCGGAGGGCCGGCACCTCGGAAATCACGCCCCACTTCAGTTCCGGGATCAGCGTCGCCACGCCGAACACCGCATCGCCTTCCACGCCCCGGTATTTCCTCTGCTGGCGCCAGTCATGACCGGCCAGCAGCGAGCGCACGACCTCCTTGCTCGTCAGCAGCTCACCCGTGGCGTGCTTTCCGGCATCGAGCGCCGCCAGGAGCGCCCCGCGGCTGTCCACCAGATACACCCGCGCCTCGTGCGCGGGCAGGCGCGGGCGAACGGCATTCCACAGCGCATCCACGCGCACCGATGCCAGCACCACGCCGGCCACCCGCCGGCCCGTCCGGGCCGGCACCGCCATCACGAACTCTACGTGCCCGTCCGGCAGACGCTCGGGCGCGCCGAGGTAGTTCCGGGCATGCATCGGGATGACCCACGCCGCGTCCGTCGCGGCCAGATGCGGCGGCGCGTGATCGGAACGCACGGCCTTGGTCAGCAGCCTGGCTCCCGGGCCGTACACCGACACCGAGGTGACCATGCTTTCACGCTCGAGGATGCGCTCCAGCAACATGCGGATGGTCGTAAGTCCCTCCGGCTTCGCCAGGGAAATCCCGATGGGATCGGACTTGTTCTCCAGCACCGAGAACAGCCGCCGGGTCTGGGTGGCAAGCCGCAGCTCCACCTGCTGGTGGAACATTTCCTGGCGCAGCATGGCGCGATCGAGCAGCAGCGACCTCGCCTCGTGCACCAGCCACGGCGCCAGCACCAGCGCCGGCAACAGCGAGGCCGCCGCCACCAGGCCATAGAGCGCCAGCCGCAGCGATGGCCGCGAGCGTTCGGCCATCAATGAACCGCGCGGCTGGCGCGCTCGATCATGCGCGTGTCCACGTACTGCGCCAGGTGTTCGGGCATACGCTCCCACAGCCCCATCTCCACCATCACCCGCGCCATCGCGCGCACGCGATCCACGGTGGGCACCATGTCGCTGTAATCGATCCAGTCCGGCGGGTCGGTGAGCACCTGCTCGAACACCGGCGCATCGGAACCGGTGTAATCCTCCCCGATGACCGCGGCCTCGCGCGGATGGCGCTCGATGAACATGCCGGCCTTCTTCAGCGCCGAAATCAGCGCCTGCGCCCAGTCAGGGTGCCGTTCGATGAAGGCGGTGGAGAGGATGAACACGTGATCCAGGTGGTGCGGCCAGATATCCGGCGATCTCGCCGCCATCCAGCCCACGCCGAGCGTCACGGACTTGTTGCCCTCCGGCTCGCCCACCACGAAACCGTCAATCTCGTGACGCCGCAGCGCGTTGATCATGTCGCGCGGCGGCATGCCCACCACGCTCACGTCATGGTAGGGCACGTGGTGCTGCTTCAGGGCCAGGTAGAGCAGCACGTGGTGCTGCGAATAGCGGTGCGGCACGGCAATGACCGCGCCCGCGCCCTTCAGGTCCTCAATGCGACGGAAGCGCCTCGACAACACGAACCCGTTGCCGCCGCGGTCGGCCATCAGCACGATCTTCGCCTTCACGCCCTGGCGGATCATCTGCATCGCCAGCGGCGAGAGGATGAAGGTGCCGGCCATGCGACCGGCCTTCATGTCCGCCACCACGTCGTTCCAGTCGTGGTTCTGCACCGTGA